>JAUYQP010000009.1 GCA_030697205.1 Mycobacteriales bacterium | reverse complement strand
GCCCGGCGGAGCCGGCGATCGGCGTGGCCGCGGGTGGGTCGGTGAGCCGAGCTGCAGGGGCGTCCCCCGCGGTCGGCTCGGCGCGGCGCGACCACGAGCGGCCCTCCCCTTCGGGCTCGTCCTGGGGCGGGGTGCGGCCCTGCAGCACCGGGCGCAGCGGCGTCGGGGCGCCGTCCTCCTGCAGGGCGGGCGGGTCGTCGGGGTCGCTGTCGGCGTAGGCCTCGGGGATGCCGGCCTTGCGGGCCTGCTCGCGCGACGCGGTGCCTGACGGCGCGACGTCGCTGTCGTAGGGCGCGGTGACGACGAAGGCGGCGGTGAGCAGGATCAGCCGGGAGACGAGGTTGAGGAAGAGCAGCAGCCCGATGACGACGGCGAAGGTGCCGTAGGTCGCCTCGCCCTTGGCGGTGGTGCGCTCGACGTAGAGCCCGCCGACGACCTTGAGGACCTCGAAGCCGATCGCCCCGAAGACGGCGCCGCGCAGCACCCGCGACACCGGGGTCCGGACCCGGGCCAGCCGGGTGAGCAGGTAGAGGAAGACGCCGGTGTCGACGAGCAGGGCGACGGAGTAGCCGACGATCCGGGTCAGCACGGCCGGTCCGACCGCCTCCGGGTCGTCGACGCCGAGCCACTCCAGCACGGTGCCCGTGAAGGCGGTGACCAGCCCGGTGAAGACCACAGAGGCGCCGAGGGTCGCGAGCAGCCCGACGAGCACGAGCACGTCGACGGCCTTGCGGACGACGATGTTGCCGGCCAGGACGTTCTGGTGCCACATCGTGCGGATCGCCTCGCGCAGCGCGTCGATCCAGCCGAGGCCCGACAGCAGCAGGCCGCCGACGCCGAGCACCCCCGTCGTACCCGTGTTGCTGGTGATGACGTCCTCGAGCGTCACCGCGAGCGTCGACGGCAGGACCTTGGCGAGCTCCGCGGACAGGTCCTTGCCGGGGTCGTCATAGACGACGCCGAGGACGGAGACGCCGAGCAGCAGCAGCGGGAACAGCGACAGGAACCAGTAGAAGGTGACCGACGCCGCGAGCCGGTCGCCGGTGTCGGCCTGGTAGCGCGCGACGGCGCGCACCAGGTGGTCGAGCAGCGGTCGGCGCGCGCGGGCGCGGGCGAGGACGGCCTGGGGCGAGCGCATGATCGCGTCCTACCCCGTGTCGCGGGGCGAACCCTCGACCGGACCGGGCAGACCGGCGCCGCCGAAGGGGAAGTCGCGCTGCGGCCGCCACACGTCGTCGCGGCCCTTCTCGAACAAGCTGAAGCCCCAGACCTGGAAACGTGCGTCGTAGGCCGCGAGCGCGTCGAAGGCCCGGTCGAGGACGTCCTCGCCGAGGTCGTGGGCGACGGTGACGTGCGGGTGGTAGGGGAAGTTGACCTCACGGGCGAGCGGCCCGCTGCGGACCGCGCGCTCCAGCTGCTCGCACTCGCCGATGCCCTGCACGAGCGTCACGAAGACGACCGGCGAGATCGGGCGGAAGGTGCCCGATCCCCGCAGGTGCATCGTGAAGGGAGCGTGGACCGCGGCGACCGCGCGCAGGTGCATCTCGACGTCGTCGAGGTCCTCGGTCTGCAACGCGGTCGGGGGCAGGAGCGTGACGTGCGGGGGGATCGCCCAGGCGTTGGGGTCGCCGAGGCGCTCCCGCCAGCCCTGCAGCTCGGAGGTGTAGGGCTCGGGCAGGCTGACGGCGACACCGATGTCGCGACGGGGCACTCAGCCCCCCGTGGGCAGCAGC
The DNA here is from genome assembly GCA_030697205.1 of Mycobacteriales bacterium. Lineage (NCBI taxonomy): Bacteria > Bacillati > Actinomycetota > Actinomycetes > Mycobacteriales > Mycobacteriales bacterium. The sequence continues at coordinate 8,334 of JAUYQP010000009.1, read as the reverse complement.
AGGCCGACGCGCTCGCGCACCAGCGCCATCGTCGACGCGGCGACCTCGCGGGCGCGCTCGGCCCCTGCACGAAGGACGGCATCGATCTGCGCGGGGTCGGCCATCAGCTCGGCGTAGCGCTCACGGGTCGGGGCGAACAGCTCCACCACGGCATCGGCGACGTCGGCCTTGAAGTCGCCGTAGCCCTTGCCGTCGTAGGCCGCCTCGAGCTCCGGGACGGCCGTGCCGGTCGCGACAGACAGGATGGTGAGCAGGTTGGTGATGCCGGGCTTGTCGTCACCCGAGCGCACCTCGCGACCGGTGTCGGTGACCGCCGACTTGACCTTCTTGACGACGGCCTTCGGCTCGTCGACGACCCACAGGGTGCCCGCGCCGCCGCGGCTCGTGGACATCTTCGACGTCGGGTCCTGCAGGTCCTTGATCCGCTCACCGGCCTGCTGGGTGTAGGGGCCGGGGACGACGAAGGTGTCGCCGTAGCGGTGGTTGAAGCGCTGCGCGAGGTCGCGGGTCAGCTCGAGGTGCTGGCGCTGGTCCTCGCCGACCGGGACGGCGTGGGCCTGGTAGAGCAGGATGTCGGCGGCCTGCAGCACGGGGTAGGTGAACAGGCCGACGTTGACGCCGGTGCCCGACCGCGATGCGGACTTGTCCTTGAACTGCGTCATCCGCGACGCCTCGCCGTAGCCGGTCAGGCAGCCCAGCACCCAGCCGAGCTCGGTGTGCTCCGCGACGTGGCTCTGGGCGAACAGCGTGCTGCGGTCGGGGTCGACGCCCATCGCGAGCAGCTCGGCGGCGGTGCGGCGGGTGCCGTCGCGCAGGACGGCCGGATCGGGCGAGGTGTTGAGGGCGTGCAGGTCGGCGAGGAAGTAGAAGCACTCGTTCTCGTCCTGCATCGCGGCCCAGTGGCGGACGGCCCCGAGGTAGTTCCCCAGGTGCTTGCCGGCACCGGTCGGCTGGATGCCGGAGAGGACGCGCTGGCGTGACATGGGGTCAGTCTCGCACCGGCCCGTCTGCGCTGGACGCCTGGACCGGCCACACTGGGCGGGTGTGGGACCTCGTGGTGGTGGGGGCCGGTCCGGCCGGCAGCGCGGCGGCGCTCGCGGCGCTGCGACGCCGCCCGGACGCCCGGGTCCTGCTGCTCGACCGGGCCGACTTCCCGCGCGACAAGTGCTGCGGCGACGGCGTCGCCCCGCACGCGCTCGACGAGCTCGCCCGCCTCGGCGTCGCGCACGTCCTCGCCGACCGGGTGCCGATCGGGGTGCTGCGCGTGCGCGGGCCGTCGGGCGCGGAGGCGGCCAGGGCCCTGCGCCGGCCCGACGTGGTCGTGCCGAGGGAGGTCTTCGACGCACGGCTGGTCGACGCGGCGGTCGAGCGCGGCGCGGTGCTCGAGCGGCGCACGGTCCGCCATCTCGATGTGCGCTCCGACCGAGTGCTCGTCGACGGGGAGCACGAGGCCCTCGCGGTCGTCGGGGCCGACGGCGCCAACGGTGTCGTGCGTCGGCTCGCGGGGCTCCCCCGCCAGCCCGACGACGCGGTCGCCGTGGCGGTCCGCGGCTACGCCCGCTCGCCCGACGGGGTGCCGGAGCAGCTCGTCGTCGTCGACCCGACCCGCTGGCCGGCCTACGCGTGGAGCTTCGACGCCGGCGACGGCACCCGCAACGTCGGCTTCGGGATGCTGCTGCCGTCGCTGCGGGCGAGCGAGGGCGGCGGTCGGCGCGCCCTGCTCGACCGGCTCGAGGCGCTGCTGCCGGGCACCGGGGCCGAGCGACTGGTGAGCCACAAGCTCCCGCTGTCGACGTCGCGGCCGCACCAGCCACCGGGCCGCGTGCTCCTGGCCGGTGACGCCGCGAGCCTGGTCAACCCGCTCACCGGCGAGGGCATCTTCTACGCGCTGCTGTCCGGCCGCCTCGCCGGCGAGGCGGCGCTCGAAGGGGCGGCCGCCGGCGCGTCGTACGCCGCTGCCCTTCGTCGTGAGCTGGGACGCCACCTGCGGCACACGTCGCTGCTCACCCGGGCCACCCGTCGCGCGGGCGCCGTCGACGCCGCGGTGCGGGCCTGCGCCCGTGACGGCGACGCCTTCGACGCGCTGGTCGAGGTGGGGCTCGGCCGCGGCCTCGTCACGAGGCCGCTGGCCGTGGGGGCGCTGCGCGCGCTGGTCAGGAGACAGTCAGGCGAGTAGGCCGCGCAGGACCTCCGCCTCCTTCGCGGTGAGCTTGCCGGTCATGTCGGCGATGAAGGACTCGGCCTTGCCACCGACCAGCGGGATCTTGACCTTCACGGTGCCCTCGACGACGTAGGCGCAGCCGGTGCCCTGCGGCTCGAGCCGCATGGTCCCGGAGACCTCCGCGGGGGCGCCGGGGATGTCGGCCTTCCAGGTCCCGCCGCGGGTGCCGTCACCGGCGTCCGGCGCCCAGGAGTCGGTCTGGCCGGCCTTGCCGTCGGCGGGCAGGAAGCGCTCGAGGAAGCCGGGCACGCCGTCGGGCAGGTCGCGGCTGATCTGCAGCACGACCGACCCGTCGGCGCCCTGCTCGAAGCGCTTCACGACGCTGCCGTCCTCGAGGTGCTCGGCCTTGGCCGCGGCCCACCCCTCCGAGGCGATGACGGCGAAGGCCGCCTCGACCGTCGACGGCAGCGGGTAGGAGTGGCGGAAGTCCTTGCTCATGCGTCCTCCTCGGACGACGTCTGGCCCTCGACGGGCACCGGGGTGACGCGCACGCGCGAGACCCTACGGCCGTCGAGCTCGACGACCTCCAACCGGTGGCCGTCGGCCTCGACGGCCTCGCCGCTGCGGGGCACGTGACCGAGCGCCGCCATGACGAAGCCCGCGAGCGTCTCGTAGGGGCCGTCGGGCAGCCGGACCCCGGTCTGCTCCTCGACCTCGTCGAGGTTGAGCAGCCCGTCGGCCTCGATCTCGCCGCCGCGGAAGCGCAGCGCCTCGGCGCCCTCGACGTCGTACTCGTCGCGGATGTCGCCGATGACCTCCTCGATGAGGTCCTCCAGCGTGATGATCCCGGCGGTGCCGCCGAACTCGTCGACGACCATCGCGAGGTGGTGACCCTCGCGGCGCATCTCCGACAGCGCGGGCAGCACCTTCTTGGTGTCGGGCAGCAGCTTCACGTCACGGGTGACGTCGGCGACCTTGAGAGAGCGGCCCTTCGCCGCGGGTACGAGCAGGTCGCGCACGTGCACGAAGCCGAGCACGTCGTCCTGGCTGTCGCGCGCGACCGGGTAGCGGCTGTGCGGCGCCGTGCTCGTCACCTTCTGCGCCCGGGCCACGGTCATGCTCGCCTCGAGGAACTCCACCTCGGTGCGCGGGATCATCACCTCGCGCAGCTGCCGCTCACCGGCCGCGAAGACCTCGTCGATGAGCTTGCGCTCGTCCTTGGACAGCGACTCGTGGGCCGCGACGAGGCCGCGCAGCTCGTCCTCGGTGATGGAGTCGCGCGAGGCCCCGGGATCACCGCCCAGCAGCCGCACGACGACGTCGGTGCTCTTCGACAGCAGCCAGATCACCGGCCGGGCGAGCGAGGCGATCCGGTCGAGCGGGCCGGCGACGACCTGGGCGACCGCCTCCGCGCGCTGCAGGGCGAGCCGCTTCGGGACCAGCTCGGAGAGCAGGATCGAGAAGTAGCTGATGACCAGCGTGATGACGACCAGCGCGACCGTGTCGGCCGTGCCGTCGGACAGCCCCGCGTCGACCAGGCTCGGCGACAGGTCGTTGGCGAGGGTCGCTGCGCCGAACGCGGCGGACAGGAAGCCCGCCATCGTCACACCGACCTGCACCGCCGCGAGGTAGCGGTTGGGGTCGGAGGCCAGGGCCGCGACCCGACGGCCGCGCCGGCTGCGCTCGGCCATCTGCTTGACCTGGCCGTCGCGCAGCGACACCAGGGCGATCTCGGCACCGGCAAACAGCGCACCGACCAGGATGAAGACGAAGACCAGACCGACGTTGGCGAGCACCCCGCTCACGGGCGCTCGCACGGACTATGAGGCAGCTCCACATCCGCAAGCCTAGGGCAGGACGCACGTCGGCCCGCCTCCGGTGGAGACGGGCCGACGGGAGGACGACGGTCAGAAGCTCGCGAGCGCCTCGTTGAAGGTCGCGCTCGGTCGCATCACGGCGTCGGTCTTGGCCTTGTCGACCAGGTAGTAGCCGCCGATGTCCGCGGGCTTGCCCTGCACCGCGAGCAGCTCGGCGCTGATCGTGGCCTCGTCGGCGCCGAGCCGCTCGGCGAGCGGCGCGAACAGCGCAGCGGCCTCAGCGTCGACGGTCTGCGTTGCGAGTGCCTGCGCCCAGTAGAGGGCGAGGTAGAAGTGCGACCCGCGGTTGTCGATCTGACCGACCTTGCGGGCCGGGCTGCGGCCCTCCTCGAGGACCCGGCCGGTCGCCTGGTCGAGCGTCGTCCCGAGTAGCGCCGCGCGGGCGTTGCCGGTCTTCTCCCCGAGGAACTCGAAGGACACCGCCAGCGCGAGGAACTCCCCGAGGGAGTCCCAGCGCAGGTAGTCCTCCTTGACGAGCTGCTGGACGTGCTTGGGGGCGGAGCCACCGGCGCCGGTCTCGAACAGCCCGCCGCCCGCCATCAGCGGCACGATGCTCAGCATCTTCGCGCTGGTGCCGAGCTCGAGGATCGGGAAGAGGTCGGTGAGGTAGTCGCGCAGGACGTTGCCGGTCACCGAGATGGTGTCCTCGCCCTTGGCGGCCCGCTCCAGGGTGTAGCGGGTGGCCGCGGCGACGTCGAGGAACTCGAGCGTGAGGCCGTCGGTGTCGAGCGTCGACAGCTCGGCCCGGACCTTCGTGAGGACCTCGGCGTCGTGGGCCCGTGACTCGTCGAGCCAGAAGACCGCAGGCGCGCCGGTGGCCCGGGCGCGGGAGACCGCGAGCCGCACCCAGTCGGCGATGGGGGCGTCCTTGGTCTGGCACGCGCGGAAGACGTCTCCCTCGGCGACGTCCTGCGTCAGCAGGACCGTGCCGTCGGAGGCGACGACGTTGACGACGCCGTCTGCGGCGATCTCGAAGGTCTTGTCGTGGCTGCCGTACTCCTCGGCCTTCTGCGCCATCAGGCCGACGTTGGGCGTGGTGCCCATCGTCGTGGGGTCGAAGGCGCCGTGACGCCGGCAGAAGTCGACGGTCTCGGCGTAGAGGGCGGCGTAGGAGGAGTCCGGGATGACGTAGAGCGTGTCCTGGAGCTGGTCCTCGGCGTTCCACATCTGGCCGCTGCTGCGGATCGCCGCCGGCATCGAGGCGTCGATGATGACGTCGCTCGGGACGTGGAGGTTGGTGATGCCCTTGCTCGAGTCGACCTGGGCCAGCGCCGGGCCGGTGGCGTAGGTCGCCGCGATGGCCGCCTCCACCGCGTCGCGCTTCTCCGGGCTGAGACCGCTGAGCGCGGACAGCACGGCCGCGAGGCCGTCGTTGGGGTTGGCGCCGACCGCGGCGAGGTCGTCGCCGAACTGCGCGAAGACGTCAGCGAAGAAGGCCCGCACGACGTGGCCGAAGATGATCGGGTCGCTGACCTTCATCATCGTGGCCTTGAGGTGCACGGAGAACAGCACGCCCTCGGCCTTGGCGGCGGCGACCTGCTCGGCGAGGAAGGCCGTGAGGGCGGCCTTGCGCATGACGGCCGCGTCGACGATCTCGCCGGCCTGGACCTTCAGGCCGTCCTTCAGCACGGTCGTGGTGCCGGCCGAGCTGACGTGCTCGATCCGCAGGACGTCGGCGGACGGGAGCGTCACCGACGTCTCGCTGTGGCGGAAGTCGCCGTCGGTCATCGTCGCGACGCGGCTTGCGGAGTCGCTGCTCCAGGCACCCATCGAGTGCGGGTGCTTGCGCGCGTAGGTCTTCACCGACAGCGGCGCCCGCCGGTCGGAGTTGCCCTCGCGCAGGACCGGGTTGACCGCGCTGCCCTTGACGGCGTCGAAGGCCGCGCGGGCCTTCTTCTCCTCGTCGGTCTGCGGGTCGTCGGGGAAGTCCGGGACCGCGTGACCGGCGGCCTGCAGCTCGGCGATGCAGGCCTTGAGCTGCGGCAGCGAGGCGCTGACGTTGGGCAGCTTGATGATGTTGGCCTCGGGCGTCTTGGCCAGCTCACCGAGCTCGGCGAGGGCGTCCGGGGCGAGGCCGAAGGCGGCGAGGACCCGGGCGGCCAACGAGATGTCACGGGTCTCGACGTCGACACCGGCCTTGCCGGCGTAGGCGGCGATGACCGGCAGCAGCGAGTGGGTCGCGAGCGCCGGTGCCTCGTCGGTGTAGGTGTAGATGATCTTCATCAGATGAGGCCGAGCTCGCGAACGGCGTCGCGCTCCTCGGCGAGCTCGGCGACGGAGGCGTCGATCCGCTCGCGGGAGAAGTCGTTGATCTCGACGCCCTGGACGATCTCCCAGCGGCCGTCGACGGCGCGGCACGGGAAGGAGCTGATGAGGCCCTCGGGCACGCCGTAGGAGCCGTCGCTCGGGATCGACGAGGAGGTCCAGTCGGTGCCGTTGACCCAGTCGTAGACGTGGTCGATGGCGGCGTTGGCCGCCGAGGCCGCGGAGGACTGCCCCCGGGCCTCGATGATCGCGGCGCCGCGCTTGGCGACGGTCGGGATGAACGTGTCCTTGAGCCACGCCTCGTCGACCTGCTCCGCGGCCGGCTTGCCGCCGACCCGGGCGGTGTAGAGGTCGGGGTACTGCGTCGCGGAGTGGTTGCCCCAGATCGTCATCTGCTCGATCTCGGTGACGGCGACGGCGAGCTTGGCCGACAGCTGCGACAGCGCGCGGTTGTGGTCGAGGCGGGTCATCGCGGTGAAGCGGTCCGCCGGGACGTCGGGGGCGTGCTGCTGGGCGATGAGGGCGTTGGTGTTGGCGGGGTTGCCGACGACGAGGACCTTGATGTCGTCGGCGGCGTTGTCGTTGATCGCCTTGCCCTGCGGGCCGAAGATGCCACCGTTGGCCGCGAGCAGGTCGCCGCGCTCCATGCCGGCGGTGCGGGGACGGGCCCCCACGAGCAGCGCGACGCTGGTGCCGTCGAAGGCTGTCTTCAGGTCGGCCGTGATGTCGATGCCCGTCAGCAGCGGGAAGGCGCAGTCGTCGAGCTCCATCGCGGTGCCCTCGGCGGCCTTGAGGGCCGGCTCGATCTCCAGCAGGCGGAGCCGCACCGGGGTGTCGGCGCCGAGCAGGTGACCGCTGGCGATGCGGAACAGGAGGGCGTAGCCGATCTGGCCCGCCGCTCCCGTGACGGTGACGGTGACTGGTGCTGCCATGGCTGTCGGGCTCCGCTTCGTCGGGGGTGTCTCCGGTGCGGGTCAGAGGCTACCGACGACGACGGAGCGGGGGTCAGCCGCTCCCCGAGGCGCTCGGCTCCGGCGCCGCGCTCGGCTCCCCCGCCGGGCTCGGTGACGGCGCGCTGCTGGGGGCGGCGCTGGGCGCGGACGACGGCGTGGCCGGAGGGGCGCTGGGGCCGGCCGTGACGGTCGGGGCGGGGGCCGCGGCCCGGGGACGCCGGGCGGTGCGGACCGGCACCGGGAGCACGGCCTCGTCCTCGACGGACGGCTCCACCGCGACCGGCTGCGCGACGGGGCGCGACGTCGAGGAGGCGGCCAACCGGCTCGACTCCCAGAGCAGTCGCGCGACCTCGGCGTCGCGGGCGAGCTCGCGCAGTCGCGCCGCGTCGGTGCCCGCGGGCACGGGAGCCTGCCAGCGCCACCCGGTCGTCGCGCCGGGCTCGAGCCGGGCCAGGTAGCGCACCACCGGCTGGCCGTCGACGACCGTGCTCGGCGTCGGGACGAAGCGCAGCGCGGACACGTCGCGCGCCACCGACCGCGGCACCACCTCGTCGAGCCCCGCCCCGACGGCGCGCAGCGGCCCGTTGCGGACGAGCGTGGCCGCGTGCAGGGAGAGCGCGCCACCGCTGCGCCGCAGCTCCCAGGTCCGCTCCACCCGCAGCCCGTCGGGCCTGCGCAGCGGGGGGAAGGAGTACGCCGCGACCGTCTCCGACGCCCCCGTCACCGCCTCGGCCTGGGCGCCCTGCCGGTCGGGGCCGGTGACGGCGGCCACGCCCGTGACGCCGGCCCCGAGGGCGACCGACAGCGGCAGCACGACGAGGGCCCGGCGGCGGGTCGGGCGGGCGACGGCCGGGTCGACAGGGACCGGGGTCGTCGTCGGGGTCGTCGTCGGGGTCGTCCGTCGGGGTCGTCGTGGCAGCACCAGCCGGCCGTGGGGGACGGGTGGCGCGGTCGGTTCGGGACGCGGCGACCACGACGAGACGGGCGCGGGCGCGGGCGGCGGCGCCGGCACGCTGCTCGCCGGCGGCACACCGCGCGACGCCGGCGACTCGTCGCCCTCGGCAGCGAGCTCGACCAG
>JAUYQP010000008.1 GCA_030697205.1 Mycobacteriales bacterium | reverse complement strand
ACGATGCGCCGCAGTCTTGGACTTCGCGACCTTCTCCAGCGACTCTCGCTGGCCCTGCGACATCACCAACGAATCGGCAGCTGCGGTCATCTACGAACACTATCGCAGAACTAGTTACTCAAATGCGCGACACACCACTAGTAGCACCAGCTCGTACGACGAGCCCGGTCCCGTCGGGGGCCGGGCTCGTCGGCGTTCGTCGGCTGACTGGCGCCTGTGCTGTCAGTGGAAGTCCGGCAGGTGACCGGCGACGTCGGTGCACAACTGCGCGCGGTCGCGACCCTCGGACAGGGCCCGCAGCGTCATGACGGCAGCCGCGGTCGCTGCCCGCAGGCGCGCTCCATGCCAGTGGTAGGTGTGCTCGAGGACGTCGACCCGCACGCCCGCCGCGTAGGCGAGGACGATGTGCACCATCTGTGAGGCGCGGTCCGCATCGCGCGAGGACCGCTTCACCTCCGGCAGGTGCGACCGGACCCACAGCCCGGTGTCGACGGGCGTCGCTGCAGAGACGCCGGCTGCGGCGACGGCGGCAGCGACCACCTCCAGCATCGCGACGTCCGGGGTGTACCGGCCGCGCACGTGCGCGGCCTCGCCCCGGTAGGTGATGGGCCCGAGTTCGTCGTCCGCCGCCACGCCGTCCATCACCGTGCGGTGGGCGAGCGCGCGGAGCTCCGCGATATCGCGATCGTCTGCCACGCCGTCATCCTGCACCGGCGCTTGCACGCGGTCGCGCGCGGCACGTAGGAAGAGGGCATGGCACTCGCGACGTACAAGGACCTCTGCATCGACGCCGTCGACGCGGCTGCGATGCGGCGCTTCTGGGCCGGTGCGCTCCAGCTCGATGTGGAGCTGCTGCCCGACGGCGATTCTCGGCTGTTCGGGCCGACGCCCGAGCACACTGTGTGGATCAACACCGTGCCCGAGCCGGTCACGGTGAAGCAGCGGTGGCACCTCGACGTACGGGCCGACACCGTCGACGAGGTGGTCGCCCGTGGTGGTCGTGTGGTCGATGCCGTGTCGTTCCCGTGGGTGGTCGTCCGGGACGTCGAGGGCGGCGAGCTGTGCGTCTTCCCGACCCGCGAGGGCAAGCCGGCAGGGCTGATGGAGATCGTGGTCGACACGGCCGACCCGGTGCGCATCGCGACCTGGTGGGCCGAGGTGCTCGGGGTCGAGAGGCAGGACCACGAGGAGGGCTACTCCTACGTCGCGGTGCCGGGCGCGCCCTTCGAGTCGCTGGTGTTCGTGCCGGTGCCCGAGCCGAAGACCGTGAAGAACCGCATCCACATCGACGTGACCACCTCGGACGTCCATCTGCTCGTCGACGCCGGCGCGCAGCTGCTGCGACCCCGCGACGAGCAGATCAGGTGGACGGTCCTGGCGGACCCCGACGGCAACGAGTTCTGCGCCTTCCTGTCCTGACGCACCCACGACCGACCAGTCCGTCGCCGGCCATCAGCGGGCCCGTCGCGTGACGCAACGGGACTCCCGCGGCAGCGCCCCGGAGCCTGAGGTCGTGAAGATCGTCGTGTAATGACCGCGACGGGCGGGGCCGGAACAGCGCTGGTCAGCGGCCTGTCGCAGCTACCCCTCTTTTGCGACGATCTTCACGAGTGCGACCGTGTCGGGACGAGGGCGGGCCCGCACCGGTGCGCCGCTTCGCGGCAGGACACCGCACTCCGCGCTCGACGCGCCCCGCTCATCAACGCGGGGAAGGCCGCACATCCCCGGTGCGGGAACTGGGGTGTTGCTCGCGTTGATCACCGACGGACGCGGGCTGTGGGAGCCACGGAGGCGCGCACCCAAGACCGGGCATCGCACTGTTCCGCTGGCGTTGCAGGGGGAGCACCATCCGCGGCACCCCTCGGACCCGCTCACACCGGAGTGACGCATGCGTCGTACCCGCCTGATCCTTCCCCTGCTGCTCGCCGGCACCTTCCTCGTCGCGCCGGCACCCGGTGCGTCGGCCGCGGGGACCACCGTCCTCGACGCGACCTACACCTCGGTCGCCAACGGCTGGGCGAAGGTCGAGCGCTGGCGCGACACCGACACCAGTTTCCCGCAGGAGGCCTACCCGCCGGACGGGCGCGGTGACCAGGAGGGGCAGCGGCTGACTTTCTTCAACAACGCCCTGCGGCCGCGGTCCAACCAGTTCCTGCTCTACCACGCACCCGGCTGGCAGACCGGCGCCAAGGCGACGCCGGTGCTGCTCGTGCACGGTGCCAACGACAACGCCGACCGGGAGTGGGCCAACCCCAACGAGACCCCGAGCGGCTGCGGCCAGACCAGCTGCCCGTCGACCGGCCTCATGCAGTACCTCGACAGCCGCGGCTACAAGGTCTTCGCGATCGGCTTCCCGCACAAGCAGGGCGACAACCTCGTGCAGGCGCAGCTCGTCGCCGACGCGATCGGGGTCATCAGGAGCAAGCTCGGCGTCGCGAAGGTCGACCTCGTCGGCTGGAGCAAGGGCGGCTTCCCGGCACGCGCCTACGTCAGCAGCGTCACGCCGTCGTGGGGCCGCGTCTACCAGGGCGACGTCCGCAAGCTGGTGCTCATCGGCAACGCCAACAACGGCCTCGACTACGCCTGGCGGCACGGCGCGCCCGGCGCGATCCTCATCTACCCCGAGTGCGGCGGCGCCCTCAACGGCCCGGCGTCGGTGACGAGCTACGTCTGCTACGGCATCACCTACAGCCACCCGGAGCTCTCCTACACGGGCACCGGCAGCAACAACACCTTCCCCGGCCAGCGCCAGATGCTCAAGCGCTGGGACGCGACCTATGCCCTCGATACGTCGACCCAGGACTGGTACACCGTCTACCACGGCGGCTGGGGCTACACCTCCTACAGCCCCGGCATCGACGCGGCGATCAGCCAGGGGTCGCTGGTCGACCCGATCCGCACCGCCGGTGTCCCGTCGGCGGTCACCAGCTACCTGCTCTGCGGCGGCGCGGCCACGCTTCCCTACGTCTACAACGAGAACACCGGGCCGAGCGACGGGCTGGTCTTCCGCGCCTCCTGCGAGTCGACGACGGGCCTCGGTGCCGTCGGGGGAGTGACGACGGTGACGGACCACAACCACCTGCAGCTGGGATGGGGTACGACGGAGTCGGCGCAGCTGGTGACCTGGCTCGGCTGAGCACCTGCAGGTGCCGCCCGTCCGCCGTGGAGCACCCGCACCGAAGGCGCAGCCGGTGGGGGAGCCGCAGCACGGCACGTATCCCTCGGTGGGAGCGCCGGGCGCACGGGACTACGCCCCTTACGTGCCGGCCGCGGTGAAGGCCGAGCCGAAGAAGAAGGTGCAGCTGCTGGTCTACCTGCACGTTTGCAACCAGGACGCGGACGACGCCGCGACGGGCAGTCGGCTCGAGGCCCTCGCCGACGCCGAGGGTTCTGCTGGTGCTCTTTCCCGAGCAGCTTCGGCCCGTCGGCAGCACCTACCCGCTCGTCGACGGCAACGGCTCGGGGTGCTGGAACTGGTTCGTGCCCGACCACCAGACCCGCGACGCTCGCGAGCCACGGACGCTGGCCGCGATGACACGCGACGTCATGCGGCGGTTCGCGGTCGACGGCAGGAGGGTGTGGCTCGCCGGCGTCTCCGCCGGCGCCAACATGGCGACGATCCTGGCGACGATCCTGGCGACGATCCTGGCGGCGATCCTGGCGGCGATCCTGGCGGCGATCCTGGCGGCGATCCTGGCGGCGATCCTGGCGGCGATCCTGGCGGCGATCCTGGCGGCGATCCTGGCGGCGATCCTGGCGGCGATCCTGGCGG
>JAUYQP010000007.1 GCA_030697205.1 Mycobacteriales bacterium | reverse complement strand
CCCCCCCCCCCGGGATTGGGTGGCTTTCCTCGGCGTGTCCTTGCGCGACACGCCGACAAGACCCACCCACTCCGACACAGCGCACGGGCACTGCTCGTCTCGGTGGGCACGGGGCGTCCCAGATCGCGGGACGGGGTGTCTCGGCGCATAGGCTCGGCGGCGTGACCGTCCTCGATGCGTGGCGCGACCTGCCCGCGGCCCAACAGCCGTCGTGGCCCGATCGCGCCGTGCTCGACGACGTCCTCGCGACGCTGTCCGAGGTGCCGCCGCTGGTCCAGCCCGGGGAGTGCGACGTGCTGCGCGGCCGGCTCGCCGCGGTCGCCCGCGGCGAGGCGTTCCTGCTCCAGGGCGGTGAGTGCGCCGAGACCTTCGCGGCCAACACCGCGCAGGGCATCCGCGGCAAGGTCCGCACGCTGCTGCAGATGGCCGTCGTCCTGACCTACGGCGCAAGCGTCCCCGTGGTGAAGGTCGGCCGTCTGGCGGGCCAATACGGCAAGCCCCGCTCCGCCGACGTCGAGAAGGGCACAGGTCTCCCGTCGTACCGCGGTGACGCCGTCAACGACCTGCACGGCGAGCGGACCCCCGACCCGCAGCGGCTCATCCGCGCCTACGCCAACAGCGCGGCGACGCTGAACTTCATGCGGGCCATGGCGACCGACGGCTCCGCCGACCTGTCGGCCGTGCACGAGTGGAACACCGACTTCGTGGCGAAGAGCCCGGCCAAGGAGCGCTACGAGGCGCTCGCGACCGACATCGATCGGGCGCTGGCGTTCATGCGGGCCTGTGGCCTCGACCTGCAGGGCATGCAGGAGACCCACGGCGTCGAGCTCTACGCGAGCCACGAGGCGCTGCTGCTCGACTACGAGGCCGCACTGACGCGGGCCGATGACCACAGCGGGCTGTCCTACGACCTGTCCGCGCACATGCTCTGGATCGGTGACCGGACCCGTCAGCTCGACGGCGCCCACGTCGCCTTCGCCGCCGCGCTCACCAACCCGATCGGGCTCAAGGTCGGCCCGTCGATGACCGCCGACGACCTCGTCGCGCTGTGCGAGCGGCTCGACCCGACCCGCGAACCAGGGCGGCTCACCCTCATCGCCCGGCTCGGTGCCGGTGCGGTCCGCGACCTGCTTCCGCCGCTCGTGCGGGCCCTCGAGGACGCCCGCGGGCGCGGCTCGGTCGTGTGGGCGTGCGACCCGATGCACGGCAACACCACGGAGACGCCGAGCGGCTACAAGACGCGGCACTTCGACGACGTCATGGACGAGGTCCGCGGGTTCTTCCAGGTCCACGCGGCGATCGGCAGCCACCCGGGTGGTGTGCACGTCGAGCTGTCCGGCGACGAGGTCACCGAGTGCCTCGGTGGTGCCCACAACCTCACCGACGCCGACCTCGCCGGCCGCTACGAGACCGCCTGCGACCCGCGGCTGTCGACGAGCCAGGCGCTCGAGCTGGCCTTCCTCGTCGCCGAGATGCTCCAGCGCGCCCGCCGCTGACCGCCGGCCCGCTCGCGAGCCGTCCGTCGTACCCCTCCCGCGTCACCCTCCCCGCGCCACCCCCTCGTGATCATCAGGGGATGTGCACGCGACACGCCGGCGAGTCGCGTGCAGACCACCTGTTGATCATGACGGCGGGGCAGTCGGGGTGGGCGGTCGGCTGCGGGGCAGTCGGGGTGGGCGGTCGGCGGCGGGGCAGTCGGGGTGGGCGGTCGGCGGCGGGGGGGGGTGGGGACGCGGCGTGGTCAGCGACCGGTCAGGCGGTGGCCTGGTAGGTGGCGGAGGTCTGCTGCGAGCCGTTGCTGGCGCGGACCTCGTGCTCGCCGGGGAAGTTCGTGGGGTCCTGGGCGGCCAGCTGCGCGGTGAAGCGGCCGCGGGCGTCGACGTCGGCGACGGCGCGCGAGGGCGTCGGCCGGCCGAGGGTGTCGTAGTAGACGACGGTGACGGTCGTGCCCGGCAGCCAACCGGTGCCGTTGACGGTGAGGGTCGCGCCGTTGGGTCCCGAGGCCGGGTCGAGGGTGATCGCGAGCGGCTCCTCGGCGGGCGCGGTCGTCGGGGGAACGGTCGTCGGGGGCGCGGTGGTGGGCTGCGGCTTCGGGGTGATCGTGAAGACCCCACCGGACGGGAACGCCGTGGGCGTAGGTGTCGGGCTGCCCGCGACGGTGGGGGTCGGCGCCAGGGTCGGCACCGGGTCGGGAGTGATCGCGGGCAGCGCGCCGGGGCGGCCGGTCGCGGTCACCGCGGCCGGGTCGCGCGACAGCAGCGCACCGAGCCCGATGCCCGCCAGCACCGCGAGGAACAGCCCTGCCAACGCGGTCAGCGGGGTGAGCAGCCGGCGAGGCTCGAGGTCGTCGTCCTCGACGAGCTCCTCGGCGGCCGCGAGGTCGGCGGCGGAGGGCAGCACCGCGCGGGCGCGGTCCTCGACGCGCAGCAGCACCGCGTCGCGCTCGCTCTCGGGCAGCGCGACGACGGAGATGCCGGCCAGCAGCAGGTGGGCGCGCTCCTGGGCGTCGAGCACGCCACCGCAGATCGCGCACGACTGGGCGTGGCGGCGGGTGGTCGCGTCGCGGGCCGCGACCGGGCCCGGCATCGCGAGGCGGGCCAGTGCGCCGAGGGCGACCTCGTGGCCGACGACGACGGGCAGGTCGGTGTCGTCGAGCTCGGGCAGGAAGGCGAGGCGGGCGCGCCCGACGACCTCCATCGCGGCGTCGGCGTCGACGCCGAGGGCGGCCCCGACGGAGGCGGCGGGCAGGTCGTAGGAGTCGCGCAACAGCAGCGCCACGCGCTCGCGCTCGGGCAGCCGCTCGAGCACCTCGGCGATGAGCTGCTGGTCCTCGTCGGCGGCGAGCAGCCCGCCGCCGAGCGGCAGGTCGGGGTCGCCGTCGGCGACGGTGCGGCCGAGGGCGCGGGCCCGCGCGAACCACCAGCCGACCAGGTCGGGCACGTCACTCGCCGCCGCGCCCACGACGCCGACGAGGTCGAGGGCGCTCGACTCGACGACCTCGACGGCTGCTGCCGGGCTGCACCCGAGCCGGCGCACGGCGTCGTGGACCCGGTCGCCGTGGATGCGCACGACGGCGACGAGGTCCTCCGCGGACACCTCGGCCACGCGGCGCGGGTCAGCCACCCGCGCACCCCATCCGGCTCCTCATGACCGCACTACCTTAGGTCGCGCGCCCCCACCCGGACGACCCCTGGAGCAGCGTGTCCCCGCACCGCCCGATCGACCTGCGCTCCGACACCGTCACCCGCCCGACCCAGGCGATGCGCGCCGCGATGGCAGCGGCCGAGGTCGGCGACGACGTGTACGGCGAAGACCCCACCGTGCGCGCCCTCGAGGAGCGGGTCGCCGACCTGTTCGGCCACGAGGCGGCCGTCTTCGTCCCCAGCGGGACGATGGGCAACCAGATCGCGCTGCGCCTGGTCGTGCCGAGCGCCGGTGAGCTGCTCTGCGACGCCGACGCGCACGTCGTGACCTACGAGCACGGTGGGGCGGCGCAGCATGGCGGCATCCAGTCGCGCACCGTCGCGGGCGGTCTGATGTCGGTCGAGGCGGTCGCCGCCGAGCTGCGGCCCGCCGGCTGGGGGACCGTCCCGACCGCCGCGGTCAGCGTCGAGCAGACCCACAACCGCGGGGGCGGCGCGGTGCACCCGCTCGACGTCCTGCAGGGCCTGCGCGCGCTCACCCGCGACGCCAGCGTGCTGCTGCACTGCGACGGCGCCCGCATCTGGAACGCCGCGGTCGCGACGGGCGTGGCTCTGTCGTCGTACGGCGGGCTCTTCGACACCCTCAGCGTCTGCCTGTCGAAGGGGCTCGGCGCACCGGTCGGGTCGGTCGTCGTGTGCGAGGCCTCTCGCGCCGAGCAGGCGCGGGTGCTGCGCAAGCGGCTCGGCGGCGGGATGCGGCAGGCTGGTGTGCTCGCGGCGGCGGGGCTGCACGCCCTGGACCACCACGTCGAGCGGCTCGCCGAGGACCACGCGCGGGCGGCCCGGCTCGCCGACGCGCTCGGAGCGGGCCCGGTCGAGACCAACCTCGTCCCGCTGGCCGTCGACGACGCGCGGGCGCTCGCCGCGACGGCGGCCGAGCAGGGCGTCCTGATCAGCGTGACCGGACCGCAGCGGGTCCGCCTGGTCACCCACCTCGACGTCGACGATGCCGGGGTCGAGCGGGCGATCGAGGTCGTGGCGCCCCTGCTCGCCTGAGCCCGGACACAGCAGCGGCGGCCGTCCGGATCTCTCCGGGCGGCCGCCGCCGTGCTGGGCGCTGGGCGGTCTCGGCTGTCTGGGGCTCAGCCGACTACCTGCTGGGTCAGTGGTGATCCAGCGTGAGGGCGCTCTTCGTGCCGGTGGGGTTGCCGCACCAGGCGCCGTCCATGAAGAAGGTTCCCTTGGCGACGCGGGTGACGCCGAGCTTCTTCTGGGTCGGCGTCCGGGTGTCGACGGCGCCCTTGCCCTCGGTGTACTCGAAGACGTCGAAGCCACGCGCGAGGTCGTTGGCGTAGAGGTACTTCGGGTTCTTGTACTGCTTGGCGCTCCACGTGTCAGCGTCGATCGCCGTGAACGAGGCCATCTCGGCCGGCAGCCCGATCCGGCTGGTGGCGATGTCGACGACGCGGACGCCCGCGGCGTAGCCCGCGTTGGAGAACGTCTTGCCGGTGGGGCCGTAGTCGAGGACGTGCGCGGTGCAGGTGGTGACGCCGCTGTTGGTGGTCGCGAGCAGCGAGTTGGTCGGCGAGAAGACGTAGAGCGCGGTCTTCACCGGTACGAGCTCGTTGGTGATGTCGTAGACGTGGACGCCGCCGACGTTGCACACGCCGTTGGCGGCCGCGCCTGCCTGCTCGTCGGTGACGTAGAGGTGGGTCTCGTCGGGGGTGAGATCCGCGCCGTGGCTGATGTTGATGGCCGGGTCGATGATCGTGGTGAGGATGCGCGGCGTGGCCGGCTCGGTGGTGTCGAGGATCAGCGTCTGGGTCAGCGCCGCGCTGTAGCCGCGGTTGCCCTTCTTGTTGAAGGTGAGGTCGTGGCTCGACAGGCCGGTCGGCAGCGGGAGGTAGAAGACCTCCTTCATCTTCTTCAGGTTGCTGACGTCGACGACCTTGATGCGACCCGCGGCGCCACCGGTCGGCTCGCCCGTCTTGGGGGTGAGCTCGGAGTCGCTGACGTAGAGGTACTTGCCGCTCGGGTGCAGCGTCGAGTTGTGGGCGCCGTAGGCGATCGGGATGAAGCCGACCGGCTTGGGCTTGCGGACGTTGCTGATGTCGATCGCGACGACGCCGAGCGCCGGCTTCACGCCCGCGGGGAAGCAGTCGGTGGCCTTGACCCCGCCGTCGACGCCGACGAAGACGATGCTGCCGCGGATCTGCACGTCGTTCTGCGAGACCTTGCAGGGCAGGAATCCGACGAGCGGCGGCTTCGCCGGGTTGGCGGTGAGGTCGAAGATGCGGATGCCGCCCTGGGCGTTCTGCGCAGGGGCGATCGCGTAGTCGCGCTTCTTGATCGTGGCGAACTCGAGGTCCGTGCCGCCCTTGTAGGACCAGTTGTAGGTCGGGGTGAGGTCGACCCCGGTGCCGGAGGCGGGGGTGCCCTGCTTGCCGGCCTCCTCCGGGAAGGCGGCGGCCTTCTGCGGGGCGGCGAACGACACCAGCGGCGCGGCGATCACCGCAGCAAGGGTCAGGGGGAGCAGGGAGCGCAAGCGCACGGGTCAGTCCTTCGAGTCGTCGGGGTGTCCGATCTGACTGTGGCTTTCGACTCCCGCGGGGGAACTCCTGCCCAACAGGCTCCCCTGTTTTCAGGTGGTGAGGGCGCGGCCGACGAGCGGGGGCAGCTCGCGGCAGGCGGCGGCCAGCGCGTCGAGCTCGTCGCCGTAGAGCGCCTGCGGCCCGTCGCACAGCGCGGTCGTCGGGTCGGGGTGCACGTCGACGATGACCGCGTCGGCGCCGACGGCGATCGCGGCCCGGGTCAGCGGCACGACGAGGTCGCGCCGCCCGCCGGAGTGCGACGGGTCGACGACGACGGGCAGGTGCGACAGCGTGTGCATCATCGGCACCGCGGAGATGTCGAGGGTGTTGCGGGTGCCGGTCTCGAAGGTCCGGACCCCGCGCTCGCAGAGCACGATGTCGAGGTTGCCGCGCTGCGCGATGTACTCCGCCGCCATCAGCCACTCCTCGTAGGTGGCGGTCATGCCGCGCTTGAGCATCACAGGGCGACCCGCGGACCCGACGGCCTGCAGCAGCGCGAAGTTCTGCATGTTGCGGGTGCCGACCTGCAGCATGTCGGCCCACTCCGCGACGAGCGGCACGTCGGAGGCATCGACGACCTCGGTGACGACGGGCAGGCCGGTCTCGGCGCGGACGTCGGCGAGGATCTCCAGCCCACGCTTGCCGAGGCCCTGGAAGGCGTAGGGCGACGTACGCGGCTTGTAGGCCCCACCGCGCAAGAGCGTCGCGCCTGCGGCCTTCGCCATCTGCGCGGCCGCGAGGGTCTGCTCCGGCGTCTCGACCGCGCATGGGCCGGCGATGAGGGTGAAGGTGTCCGGCCCGATCGGCACGCCGCCGACCTGCACCGTGGTCGCCTCGGGGTGGTGCTCGCGCGAGACGAGCTTGTAGGGCTTGGAGACCCGCACGACCTCGCCGACGCCCGGCATCGTGCGCAGGTTGAGGCCCTGGAAGGCGATGACGTCACCGACCAGGCCGATGATCGTGCGCTGCACGCCGCGGCTGACGAAGGCCGACCCGCCCGCGCTCTCGACGCGGGAGACGACGGCGTCGACCTCCTCCGGGGCTGCGCCGGGGCGCATGACGACGACCATGGGACGAGTCTCCCAGGGTCGGACCGACCCGGCCGAACGGGGTCGTCCGGCCCCGTGCAGGATGTGACCGTGACCACGCCGTTCGACCGCCTGGGGGCTCGCAAACGGGCCGCCGGCAGGGACGACCGGCTCCCGCCGGGGCAGTACGTCCCGCGCGGCTGGCCGGTGCTGCACTACGGCCCGGTGCCGCGCTTCAAGCCCGAGACCTGGGACCTCAAGGTCTTCGGGGCGACGGGCGACGGTGAGCGCCGCTGGACCTGGCCGGAGGTCGAGGCGCTGCCGCGCACCGAGGTAGACGCCGACTTCCACTGCGTCACGAAGTTCTCGCTGCTCGACTGCACCTGGTCGGGCATCGCCACTCGCACCCTGCTCGAGTTCGCGCCGCCCGCGGCCGACGCCACCCACGTCATGGTCTGGGCGGAGTACGGCTACAGCGCCAACATGGCGCTCGCCGACTTCGCGAGCCCCGACGCCCTGCTGGTGCTCGAGCGCAACGGGGAGCGGATCAGCGCCGAGCACGGCTTCCCGCTGCGCCTGGTCGTCCCGCACCTCTACGCCTGGAAGGGCCCGAAGTGGGTCCGCGGCGTGGAGTACCTCACCGCCGACCGGCGCGGCTTCTGGGAGGAGCGCGGCTACCACAACCGCGCCGACCCGTGGCTCGAGCAGCGCTACAGCTACCAGGAGCAGCCCGGCGACGGGCCGGACTGACCCTTGTCGTGATGCGCGGTGTCGCGGACACTGCGCGGAGTGACGACCGTCCAGCCCGCGCTGGCCCTGCCGGCCGACCTGGGTGCGCTGCGCGAGGAGTACGCCGCTGCCGCTCCCTGGCCCCATCTCGTGCTGTCGGACGTGCTGCCCGCGGGCCTGGTCGCTGCGGCGGAGCGGGAGGCGCGGGCGCTCGCCACCGCCTCGATGGACGAGATCCCGACGAGCCGTCAGCACAAGCACGAGACCGGCGACGACGCCCTGCTCGGGCCGGCGACGCGGGCCCTGCTGGGGGTCCTCGACGGGCCGCAGTGGATCGCGGTGCTGGAGGCGGTCACCGGGGTCAGGGGCCTGACCGCCGACCCGCACCGCTACGGCGCCGGGTTGCACTCCACGCCCACCGGCGGGGCGACCATGGTCCACACCGACTTCACCCGCCACCCCGTGACCGGTTGGCACCACCGCACCAACACGCTGCTCTACCTCAACAGCGACTGGCCCGAGGACGCGGGCGGCGCGCTCGAGCTGTGGCCGCCGTCGATGACCTCCCTGGGCCAGCGGGTGCTGCCGCGGGCCGGGACCCTCGTGCTCTGGGAGACCTCGCCGCGCACTCCGCACGGGCTGCCTGACCCGGTCGCGGCGAGCGGTGGCCGGGCGCGCCTCGCTGTGGCGAGCTACCACTACGCCCGCCGCCGACCGGGGGCGTGCCGCCGGCGCGACGGGTCACCTACCTGCGGCGGCCGCAGGACCCGTGGACGACCGGGCTGCCGACCCGCTACGACCTCGCCCGGATGGTGCTCCCGCTGCGCATGCGGCAGGCCCTCAAGCACCGCTGAGCCCTGCAGCAAGGTGCGGTCAGGGTTGATGACGCCAGTTCCGCGGCGGTCGCCCGTTGTCTCGGGTCAGGCTCCGCGCTCTGGCGCGGAGGATCGACCGAGACCCGCTCGCGGCGGACACCGGCCGCCGGACTCGGTGAGACCTCCGCGCCAGGGCGCGATCGATCGACCGAGACAGCGAGACGGTGGGCGCAGACGAGCGGATCCTCCGTGGTGACCACGTCTCGGTCAGCGGTGGTCGCTCTGGTGACCACAGCCGACCGAGACCCAGGCGGTGCGGGTCGGGGGGTGCGGTCAGGCGGTGCGGACGCGGCGGGCCAGGACGGCCGCGCCACCGAGCACGAGCAGGGCCGCGACCGGCAGGCCGCCGGGCAGGCCGGTGGTGGGAAGTGTGACAGGAGCGGCGCTCGGCGGCGTGACCGTGCCGCCGCCGACGGTGCCGGCGACCGGCTTCGCCACCGGGGCCGTGGCGGTCTTGGCGCACGCGCGCAACGGGCCGTCCGCCGCGGTGTCGAACTCGGCGTAGAGGCCCCGGCCGCAGGTCTGGCGGGCGATCGCGGCGTTGTTGTCCTTGGTGTTGCTGGACGCGTCCTTCGCGCACGGGCCGACGCAGCCGTCGGCGTAGCCGACCAGCACCCGGCCCTGCTTGTCGACGGTCATGTCGATGAAGTCGAGCAGGTTGCGCTCGGGGTTGCTTGAGCAGCTCGCGTCGCCCTCGGGGATGCGGTTGGCGGCGACGTTGCCCCACCAGATGCAGCCGCGCTGGACCGGGTCGGTCGGGGTCGCGTCGACGACGGTCCAGTTCTTGCCCGAGTCGTAGGTGTGTGCGATGTAGAGGTGCCAGCCGCCCTTCGGGTCGCCCCTGTCTGGGTCGAAGGACCTGAGGTTGTTCTCCGGGATGTCGTCGGTGGCAAGCGGCGCCTCGGTCGGGGTGCCGAGGAAGGTCACCGCAGCGCGGCCGGCGCTCCCGCCGACGACCTTCGGCATCGTGGCGTTCTTGATTCCGAACGGCTTGCCGATGTCCTGGATGTCGGTGTAGGTGAAGGCGCGGTCCTTCGTGACCGCGACGTTCATGTTGCTCGTGGCGTCCTCGAAGGCCATGTAAGCGGTGCCGGCCGCGTCGATCCCGACCGCTGGGTCGGAATCGAAGTCGGGGGTGGTGGTGCTGGTCGGGAGCAGTCGGATGTCGAACGACAGCACCGGTCCGGGGTCGGCCACAACCAGTGCCGCGCGCTCGCCGCCGTCAGCGTCGGTGCAGCTGAAGTTGGGCATGTAGGCGGTGCCGTCGGGGGCGATGCGCAGGTGGCCGTGCAGGCCGGTGCAGCCCTCGCCGACCAGCGACAGGGTGTACATCACACCGCTCTGCGGGAAGGTGATGCCACCGTCGAGCGAGCGCGAGCAGGTGGCCTCCACGATGACCTGCGAGCAGTAGTAGACGGCCCGGTTGGGGCCGTAGGTGCTGACCAGCCCGGCCGGCAGCGGGCCGGCGCTGACGGTCTGGTGGTCGAAGTTGGAGCCGACGCCACAGCCGGTGCTCGGGGTCCACGCGGTCGCGGTGGGCAGGCCCGCGACCGGCGGCTCGCCGTCGCTGTCGGTGTAGCTCGCGATGCTGCACGGCGGCACGAGCTGGCTGACGAACGTGCGACCGGTGACGGAGTCGGTGAACAGGAACGGGTCGAGGGTCTCGACGCCCTCGAGCGGGTTGGTGACGTCCTTGTAGGTCGCCTTCGCGGGCACTGAGGCGTCGAAGGTCACCTGCAGCGTCTGCAGGATCGCCTGGTACATCACCTTGCCGGTGTTGTGGTTGACGCCGATCGACGGCTCACCGGCGTCGAAGCCCAGCTTGGTCGCGTGCAGCGGGTCGGTGCGCGGCAGGTCGTTGGGCGTGTAGTTGACGTAGCGCGGGGTCGCGACGTCGGCGGTGCTGCCCTTGACCACGGCGGCGCCGGAGCTGCCGGACAGGGCCACCAGCCCGGTCGCGACCGCGGCGGCGGACAGCGCGACCGCGAAGCGGCGGGAGGAGCGAGTGGAGCGGGACCGGGGGGTGGAGTCATGGCGCACCGGTCTGTGTTCGACGGCGGAGGCCGTGCCCCTGCCGGGGAGGCGCCGTGGAACGCGAGCGTGCCGGTGACAGCGGTCACACTCACTGCTCGAGCCGGGCCACCGCCCCGACGACCGGCTCATTCGGCCCCGCGCCCCGTCGCGGCACCTCGGTGAGCAGCATCGCGGCGAGGACCAGCACCGCACCGGCGACGGCCCGCGGCCCGAGGACCTCGCCCGCCAGCCCGATGGCGAACAACCCCCCGAAGACCGGCTCCATCGTCATGACGACCGCGGCCCGGGTGGGCGATAGGTGGGCCTGCGCCCAGGTCTGCACGACGAAGGCCACCGCCGTCGCGGCGACCGCCGTCAGCGCGAGGGCCCACCAGACCGAGGCCGAGGGCGGTGTCGCCAGCCCGCCGGGCACCGCGACGAGGCCGCACAGAGCGGCCGTCGTGAGCAGCTGGACGACGGCGAGGCCGAAGGCGTCGTACTGCTTGGCCCATCGCCCGAGACCGACGATGTGCAGGGCGAACGCCGCCGCGCAGCCGAGGGTGAGCAGCTCGCCGGAGCCGACCGACAGGCCGCGCAGCGACAGCAGCCCGAGCCCGATGGTCGCCAGGGCGACCGCGGCCCAGGCCGGTCCGCCGGGGGACTGGCGCAGCAGCAGGGCCGACAGGAGCGGGGTGAGTACGACGAACATGCCGGTGATGAAGCCGCTCACCGCCGCGGAGGTGTGCTGCAGGCCGAGGGTCTGCAGCAGGTAGCCGGCACCGAGGGCGAGGCCGAGGACGACACCGACGCGGCGGCCCTGCGGGCCCAGGGCGGCGAGCGCGCGGGGGCGCAGCAGCACCATCACGGCGGCGGCGAGGGCGAAGCGCCAGGTGAGGAAGTCGGTGACCGGGAGCTGCTCGACGGCGTCCTTGACGACGACGAAGGTCGAGCCCCAGATGGCGGTGACGCCGACGAGGGCGAGGGTGTGCCGGTCGAGCAGCACGTGCTCAGGCGTCCCGCAGCGAGGTGAGCAGCTCGATGTCCTGGCGGTGCGACGCGGCGTCGCCGGGGGTCTCGACGACCAGGGGCACCCCGCGCATCGCCGGGTGGCGGAAGAGCTCGGCGAAGGGGTTCCTGCCGATGTGCCCGGCGCCGATCGCCTCGTGGCGGTCGCGGCCCGAGCCGACCGGGTCCTTGCTGTCGTTGGCGTGGACCAGCTGCAGCCGACCCCGACCGACGGTCTTGACCAGCGCGTCAAGGGTCTTCTTCATGCCGCCGGGCGCCGCGAGGTCGTGGCCGGCGGCAAAGGCGTGGCAGGTGTCGAGGCAGACCCCGAGCATCGGGTGGCTGTCGAGCTGGTCGAACCACGGGCCGAGGTCCTGCACGGTCGCGCACAGCGCCTGCCCGCCGCCGGCGGTCGGCTCGACGAGCAGCTTCGGGCCGTCGGGCTCGAGCGCGTCGAGCAGCGGCAGCAGGTGGGTGCGCAGCTGCACCATGGCGTCGTCGCGGTGGGCGCCAGCCACGGCGGACCCGGCGTGCACGACGACGCCCCGGGCCCCGATGGCCGCGCCCCGGCGCAGCGCGTGCTCGACGGCCTCGACCGACTTGCGCAGCGTCGAATCGGTGGGGGAGCCGAAGTTGACGAGGTAGGGCGCGTGCACGAACGACGGGGTGCCGCTGTCGGCGTTGCGGCCCTTGAAGGCCTCGTCCTGCGCGGGGTCACCCGCGCTGGGGGCCCAGCCGCGCGGGTTGGACACAAAGACCTGGACCGCTGCCGCACCGATCTCGCGGGCGTAGGCGAGGCCCTTCGTCAGCCCGCCGCCCACCGGGACGTGGGAGCCCACGGGGGAGGGCTTGCGGGGAGGCACCGGGACACTGTGCCAGAGGCACGGCCACACTGTGCCAGAACGGGGCACATGCCCCGTGGGGGACGGCTAGGACACGTAGTAGGTGACGGTGGAGCCGCGCCGGACCATCGTGCCGGGCGCGGGGTCCTGGCCGACGACGGTCCCGGAGCCGTTGGGGATGTCGAAGGCGCGGCCCTTCAGGCCGGCCGCCTTGAGCGCCGCCTGCGCGCCCTGCCTCGTCATGCCGCGCAGCTCGGGGACGCCGACGAGGTCGGGGCCCTTGCTCACCTCGAGCGCGACCGTGGACCCGCGGGGCGCGGTGCCGCGGCTGGGTGACTGGTCCACGACCTGTCCCTTGGGGGCCTCGTCGTCGAAGACCTGGGTCACCGAGACCCGGAAGCCGGCCGCGCGCAGGGACTGCGTCGCCTCGGCCTCGGACCGGCCCTGCACGTCGGGGACGGCCAGCAGCTCGACGCCCTTGCTGATCACGAGCTTGACGGTGGTGCCCGGTCGCAGCTTCTGCCCGGGCTTGGGGTCGCTGCTGAGGACGAGGCCCTTGTCGACCTTCGCGTCGAAGGCCTCGGTCGTCGCGCCGACGGTCAGGCCGGCGCGGGTCAGCAGTGCGGTCGCGGCGGCCAGGGTCGAGCCCACCACCTGAGCGGGGACGGCCCGCAGGTCGGCGCCCTTGGAGACGACCAGCCCGACGGTGCCGTCGCGGCGCACCCGCGCGCCCGGGTCGGGGTCCTGGTCGACGACCTGCCCGGCCGCGACGGTGTCGGAGAAGGCGTCAGGGAGCCTGCGCACCGAGAAGCCCTCGCTGGTGAGCTGCGCCTCGGCGGCCGCGAAGGTGAGGGTGAGCACGCTCGGGGCCTCGGTGTAGCGCCCGCTGCCGAGCCACCAACCACCACCCGCGGCGAGCAGCGACAGCAGCACCACGACGAGGGCGACGACCCGCCCGCGGCGGCGCGGGCGCCTGGGTCGCGGCGTCGCGGGCAGCGGGGTCTGCGGCGTCTCCGGGCGCGGGATCGCCAGCGTGGCGTGCTCCTGGACGAGCGAGACCGGCTCGACGTCGGGCAGCTCGGTCGCGACCGCCCGCAGCTCGGCGAGGAACGCGCCGCCGTCGACCGGTCGCGCCGCGGGGTCGCGTCGGGTGGCGCGCACGACCAGCGCGTCGAGGGAGGCGGGTACGCCGGAGACGACCGTCGAGGGGGCCGGCACGTCGTCGTGGACGTGGCGGTAGGCCACCGACAGCGGACTCTCGCCGGAGTAGGGCGGGGTGCCGGTGAGCAGCTCCCAGAGCAGGACGCCCGCGGAGTAGACGTCGCTGCGCTCGTCGGAGACGCCCTTCTCGACCTGCTCGGGCGAGAGGTAGGCGACGGTGCCGAGCAGCACGCCGGTCGTCGCGGTGAGGCCGGAGGACTCCAC
This sequence comes from Mycobacteriales bacterium, assembly GCA_030697205.1. Taxonomy (NCBI): domain Bacteria; kingdom Bacillati; phylum Actinomycetota; class Actinomycetes; order Mycobacteriales; species Mycobacteriales bacterium. The sequence continues at coordinate 64,831 of JAUYQP010000007.1, read as the reverse complement.
GGCCCGGGCCAGCCCGAAGTCGGCGACCTTCACCCGGCCGTCGTCGGCGAGCAGGACGTTCTCGGGCTTGACGTCGCGGTGGACGATCCCGGCGGCATGGGCGGCGGCCAGCGCGCGCAGGACCGGCTCGACGACCGCGACCGCCCGGGCGGGGGACAGCGCCCCGCGCTCGCGCAGCAGGTCGCGCAGGGTGCGCCCCTGCACGTGCTCCATGACGAGGAAGGCCATCCCGGTCGCGCCCTCGCCGACCGCGTCGGTGCCCTGGTCGAAGACCGCGACGACCTCCGGGGCCGACAGCCGGGCCGCGGAGCGGGCCTCGCGGGTGAAGCGCGCGACGAACTCGGGGTCGTCGGCGAGCGCGCGGTGCATGACCTTCACCGCGACGGTGCGGTCCAGGCGGGTGTCGGTGGCGAGGTAGACCGTCGCCATCCCGCCGCGCGCGATGGTGCGCTCCAGCAGGTAGCGCCCATCGAGCGACCGGCCCACGAGGGGGTCGGCGAGCTGGTCGGCAGGGGCGTCCACGACCGCCGAGTCTAGGCGGGGCAGCACGACCGGGGCCTCAGGCGCGCTCAGGAGAAGCGGTGGCGCATGAGGTAGGTGACGTTGCGGATGTACTGCTCGGTCTGCGGCAGGACGCCGCGGCGGCTGATCGACCCGAGCCCCTGGTAGTAGCCGGCGAGGACCCGCTCGGGCGTCGTCACCGCGCGGGTGAGCTGGCGCAGGAGGAGCACACCCGCGGTGACGTTGTCCTGGGTGTCGAGCAGGTCGAGGTCGACGCCGTAGGCCCGCTCGATCCCGCGGGCGGTGCTCGGTAGCACCTGCATGACGCCGATCGCGTCGACGACGCTCACGACCCGCTGCTGGAAGCCGCTCTCGTGGTAGGCGACGGCGAGGGCCAGGCGCGGGTCGACGCCGTGCCGCCGCGCGGTCCGCTCGACCATCCGCCGCACGGTCGCCTTGCTCGGCAGGTCGCGCTGGGCGAGGACCCGGCGGTGGCGGGCGACGCTCTCGCGGACGCTGCCGGGGATGGCCACGCCCGCGTTGTGGGTGGCGGTGCCGCGGGTGCTCCCTGTTGTGGCGCGACCCGTGACGGTGATCGTGCGCGGGTAGGCCAGCGCCCGGCCGATGACGATCGTGCCGTCCTTCGGGAGCCGGTTGCGCGCGATCAGCCAACGGGTCGTCGTGCCGTAGCGGGCGGCGATCCGGGTGAGGTTGTCCCCGGCCGCCACTCGGTGGCTGCCTTCGACGGTGCGCGTCGTCGGCCGGGCGGTGCGGCTCGCGGCGGGGGAGCCGGGCACCCGCAGGGTCTGCCCGGCGTAGATCGTCGCCCGGCCCTCGAGGTCGTTGAGGCGCTGCAGCTCGGCGACCGACGTACGGTGCCGCAGCGCGAGCTCCCACAGCGTGTCGCCGGGCTTGATCGTGATCACGGCGGGGGCACCGGCGGCGAGCACGGCACCCACGAGGGCGACGACGCCGAGGGCGCGCAGGGCAGGGGGAAGCGGTCGTGCGGTCATGGAACGTCCCAGCACTAGACGACAGAGCACCTTCCCCGCGTACGACGGTAACCGCGTGGGGCGGGTGTGACAAGTGAGGTTCCTGTGGCTGTTGGGACTCGCCGGGGCGCGGGCGCTGCGTCCGCGCTGGGCGCGTAGGGTGGGGCAGTCGATACGGGGAGCCCGCAGGAGCGGGCTGAGAGGCCGGCTGCCGCCGCACGCTTGACGGCACCGCTGGCGACCCGCACCACCCGATCCGGGTCATGCCGGCGTGGGGAGTCGTTCACGTGGAGCTCGCAGACCAGCTGGTGATCGCCGGCGTCGGCTACTCGAGCCGGCTGCTCGTCGGCACCGGCAAGTTCTCCTCCCACGAGGTCATGCGCGACGCGCTGCTCGCGAGCGCCGCCGAGATCGTCACCGTCGCGCTGCGCCGGGTCGACCTCGACCGCGCGGGTGAGGGCGACGTGCTGGACTTCGTCCCGCCCGGGATGGTGTTGCTGCCCAACACCAGCGGCGCGGTCGACGCCGACGAGGCCGTCCGGCTGGCCCGGCTCGGCCGGGCCGCGACCGGCACCGACCTCGTCAAGCTCGAGGTGACGCCCGACCCGCGCACCCTCGCCCCCGACCCGATCGAGACGCTCCGCGCCGCTGAGCGGCTCGTCGCCGAGGGCTTCACCGTGCTGCCCTACTGCTCGGCCGACCCGGTGCTGTGCCGCCACCTCGAGGAGGCCGGCTGCGCGACCGTCATGCCGCTCGGGGCGTGGATCGGCTCCAACCGTGGGCTGCGCACCCGCGACGCCATCGAGGTCATCGTCAGCCAGGCCGGCGTGCCGGTCGTGGTCGACGCCGGACTCGGGGTGCCGTCCGACGCCGCCGAGGCGATGGAGGTCGGCGCCGACGCCGTGCTCGTCAACACCGCGATCGCGGTCGCCTCCGACCCGGTGACGATGGCGCGGGCCTTCGCCCTCGCCACCCAGGCCGGTCGGCTCGGCTTCCTCGCCGGCCGGGGCGCGGTCCGCGAGATCGCCGCCGCGAGCTCGCCGCTCACCGGGTTCCTGCAGTGAGCACCCCGCCGGGCCGGTTCGCGCAGCACCTCGCGACCAGGGCGCCCGCTGCTCCGTCGTACGACTCCTCCGATGTCGAGCGGGCCCTCGCCGCACCCTCCCTCGCCACCCTGCCCGCGCTGCTCTCGCCCGCCGCCGGTGAGCGGCTCGAGGATCTCGCGCAGGCCGCGCGCGCGGTGACGCTGCAGCGCTTCGGGCGTGCGGTGCGGCTGTTCGCGCCGCTCTACGTGAGCAACGCGTGCCTGTCGAGCTGCACCTACTGCGGCTTCTCCAAGGGCCTGCCCGTCACCCGCCGCACCCTCACCGTCGACGAGGTCGAGGCCGAGGCGCGCACCCTCGTCGGTCGCGGCTTCCGCCACCTGCTGCTGGTCTCCGGTGAGCACCGCGTCGAGGTCAGCGCCGACTACCTCGTCGAGGTCGTCGAGCGGCTGCGACCGCTGGTGCCGTCGATCAGCGTCGAGACCCAGACCTGGTCCGACGACACCTATGCGCGCCTCGTCGCGGCCGGGCTCGAGGGGGTCGTGCACTACCAGGAGACCTACGACAGGACGAGGTACGCCGAGACGCACGTCGCCGGGTGGAAGCGCGACTTCGACCGGCGGCTGTCCTCGACCGAGCGGGCCGCGGAGGCGGGGGTCAGGCGGCTCGGGATCGGTGCGCTGCTGGGGCTCGCGGCCGACTGGCGCGCGGACGTCCTGGCGGTCGCCGAGCACGCGGTCTGGCTGCAGCAGCGCTACTGGCGCACCGAGGTCACGGTCTCGCTGCCGCGGATCAAGCCGTCCGCGTCGGGCTTCCAGCCGCTCGTGCCGGTCTCCGACGCCGACTACGTCCAGGCGCTGTGCGCCCTGCGGCTGGCCGCTCCCGAGGCCGGCATCGTGCTGTCGACGCGCGAGCCCGCGGCGCTGCGCGACGGGCTGGTGCGGATCGCGGTGACGTCGATGAGCGCCGGGTCCTCGACCGAGCCGGGCGGCTACCTCACGCCGGGTGAGGCGCAGGAGCAGTTCGCGGTCAGCGACGAGCGCAGCCCGGCGGAGGTGGCGCAGATGCTGGTGGCCGCCGGCTACGAACCGGTCTGGAAGGACGCCTTCCCCCTGGTCGAGGTGTCGGGCGGCAGACAGGGGGCTTGACTGCGCGCCTGGACAGGTCCACCTTCGGCCGCCTCTGACACGAGGGGGCTCGGCATGACCGTCACCGACCACGACCAGGAGCTCAAGGCCCGCCACGCCGCGATGTGGGCCTCGGGGGACTACCCCAAGATGGTCCAGACCTTCCTGACCCCGCTCGGGCCGCGGCTCGTCGACGCCGCCAGGATCCGGTCGGGTCAACGGGTCCTCGACGTCGCCGCCGGCACCGGCAACGCCTCGCTCGTGGCCGCCGCTCGCGGTGCCGAGGTCACCGCGAGCGACCTCACCCCCGAGCTGCTCGACGCGGGGCGCGCCACGGCGGAGGCCAGGGGGCTCACGCTGGACTGGAGGGTCGCCGACGCCGAGCACCTGCCCTTCGACGACGCGTCCTACGACGTCGTCATGTCCTCCATCGGCGTGATGTTCGCGCCGCGCCACCGGCTGGCCGCCGACGAGCTGGTCCGGGTCTGCCGCCCCGGCGGCACGATCGCGCTGCTGTCGTGGACGCCCGAGGGCATGATCGGTTCGCTGTTCCGCACGATGGGGCCCTTCGCGGCGCCACCGCCCCCCGGCGCGTCGCCCGCCCCGCTGTGGGGGAGCGAGGACCATCTCGCCGAGCTGTTCGGCGACCGCGTGGACTTCTCGACGATGGAGCGCGAGCCGCTCGAGATCACCGCCTTCCCGGAGCCGCACGGCTACGTCGAGCACTTCAAGAGCTACTACGGCCCGACGCTCGCGGTGCGCAAGAACGCCGAGGCCAACGGCCGCACCGAGGAGCTCGAGCAGGCGCTGCGGGGCTTCAGCGACGAGTGGGACCTCGGGGCCGGCGGCCCGTCGCGCTACCTGCAGGAGTACCTCGTCTCGGTCGGCACCCGCCGCTGACTGGACGCGCGGCCGGTCCTGCCGATGGGTCGCCGTGGGCCACCTCGACGACGCGCTGGACGACGTGCTCGCCCGCTGGGGCGACCGCTTCGGCTCACCCGTGCCCGAGGTCGCCCGCGACCTGGCCCGCGAGCTCGTCCTCGTCGAGCTGACCGGCTGCGAGCCCTCCGAGGCCCTGCGGCTCGCGGCCGGGGCGCTCGGGGTCCTGCGCGCCCACGAGGGCCACGACGCCGCGGCCCTCGTCGAGGACCTCTACTCCGTCCGGCCGCTCGTCTTCGGCGACCACTCCGGGTGGCCGGCACTCGAGCTGGCCGTCCGCACCGCCGTCGCCGCGCACAGCGCCGAACGGGCCGGTCCGGTGCCGCGGACCCGCGACCCGCTGACCGGGCTGCTCGACCGCGCGGTCTTCGAGGAGGCGCTCGCGCACGAGGTCGTCGCGGCTGCGCGGCACGGCGCACCCGCTCTGGTCGTGGTCGACCTCGACGGTCTGCTCGGCTTCGCGGAGACCCACGGCCACCTCGCCGGAGACCTGCACCTGGTGCGGGTCGCCGAGCTGCTCACGGCCAGCTCCCGCCGCAGCGACGTGCTGGCGCGCCTGGGAGCCGACCAGCTCGCAGTGCTGCTTCCCCGCACCGACCTCGCTCGCGGCCTCGTCGTCGCCCGCAGGGTGATGGCGAGGGCCCAGTCCGACGCGCGCGCGGCTGGTGCGACGGCGCTGCCGCGGCTGTCGATCGGCGTCGGGTGGATCGCCGCCCCGCGCACGTCCGGGGAGCTGCTCGCCGCCGCCGAGGACGCCCTGCGCCGGGCCCGCGGCCAGGGCGGCTGGGTCGTGGAGGCGGCGTGAGGGGTCGCCGCGAGCGGGCCCTGCTCGAGCGGGCGCGCGCCGGGGACACCGACGCGCTCGCGGCGCTGCGCCGGTTGCGGGTCCCCGCGCCGCGCTGCCCCGGAGAGCTGCTGGCGGCGGCGGGTGCCACGGCCCGCGAACGCTCGGCTGCCGCCGCGCACGCTGCCCGCTGCCGGATCTGCGCCCCCGGCTAGCCTGCGCCCGTGGACAGGGTCGTGGTCGTCGGTGCCGGCATGGCCGGGAGCCGCAGCTGCGAGGAGCTGCGCGCCCAGGGCTTCGAGGGCGAGATCGTGCTGCTCGGCGCCGAGCAGCACCTGCCCTACGACCGACCGCCGCTGTCGAAGGAGGTCCTTGCCGGGGACCTCGACGACACTGCGCTCGAGGTCCCGTGGGACCGGCTCGACGTCGACATGCGGCTGGGCGTGGCCGCGACCGGCCTGCGCCCCGGCACGGTCGAGACGACCGGCGGCGACCTGCCCTACGACGGCCTCGTCCTCGCCACCGGCGCTCGGGCCGTCACCCTGCCCGGCGCGGCGGGCGGCTCGGTCCTGCGCACGGTCGACGACGCCCTGCTGCTGCGTTCCCGGCTGGTGCCGGGGGCCCGCGTCGTGGTCGTCGGTGCGGGCTGGATCGGCGCGGAGGTCGCCACCACCGCTGCGGCTCGCGGCTGCGCCGTCACCGTCGTCGACGCCGGCGCCGCACCGCTCGGGATCGCCCTCGGCGACGAGGTCGGGTCCCTGACCGTCCCGTGGTACGCCGAGGCCGGCATCGAGCTGCTCCTGTCCACCGGCGTCGCGTCTGTGGAACCCGACCGCGTCGAGCTCGCCGACGGGCGCGCGCTGCCGTGCGACGTCGTGGTCGTCGGCGTCGGTGCGCGACCCGACACCGGGTGGCTCGAGGGCAGCGGGCTCGAGCTCGACCGCGGGGTCGCCGTCGACGAGCACCTGCGCGCGTCCTGGGACGGCGTCGTCGCCGTGGGCGACTGCGCCGCGTGGCAGTCGCTGCGCTTCGGCACCCGGCTGCGCGTCGAGCACTGGGACGACGCCCTCACCGCACCGGTGGTCGCCGCCACGACTCTGCTCGGCGGGTCGGCCGTCCACGACCCGGTGCCCTACTTCTGGTCGCAGCAGCTCGGTCATTACCTGCAGCACACCGGCCATGCCGCGGGCGCGGACGCGGTCGTGCACCGCGGGACACCGGGTGCGCCCGACGGGTGGACCACCTGCTGGCTGCGCGCGGGCCGGCTCATCGCCCTGCTCGCCGTCGACCGGCCGCGCGACGTCGTGCAGGGCCGCAAGCGCATCGCCGCCGGTGACCCCGTCGACCTCACGGCCCTCGCCGACCCGGCGACCCCCGTCAAGTCCGCCTGACCCGCCCTCCCCGCCCCGCCACCTCGCCCGCCCCGCCACCTGGGGATGTGGCGATCACGCCCGCGGGCCCGAGCGCGCATGATCGCCACATCCCTGGGCCCGCCCGGCGCGCCACCTCCCCTGGGCAGCCCCGGCGGTGCTTCGCGGATGTGGCGATCACGCCCGCGTGCCCGAGCGCGCATGATCGCCACATCCGCAGGATGGTGGCGGCGAGCGTCCGTGATCGTCACATCACGCCAGCCTGGGGCGACGTGGACAGGTCGCGCGGTTAGCCTCGACGGATGCTCCGCGTCCTGATCCTCGCGCCCGAGACTGCCTCCGAGCCCAGTGCCGTCGCCGGTCTCGCCTCCTACCTCCGCCGGGCCGGGGTCGAGCTCGTCGACCGCGACCCTCAGCTTGTGCTCGCCGTCGGGGCGGTGCGCGACCTGCCCGAGGGCGTCCCCACGCTGCTCGTCGGCCCCGAGCCCGCGCTCGCCGACGCCGCCGGGCTGGTCCTCGGTCGCACCACCCCGGTCCACGAGGTGCGAGTCCGCCCGGGCCGCGACGCCGGCGACGTCATGGACCGCTCCGGCGGCGACGTCGTCCTGCAGGACCGCTGGCCGCTCGTCGACAAGGCCGCCGACGACGTCGAGGTGCTGCTGACCGCCAACGTCGCCTTCACCGACCACCCCGTCGCCACCTGGCGGCCGGCGACCGGTATCGGTGTCCTCACCGTGGGCAGCACCCCGTCGTCGTACGCCGATCCTGTCTGGCACCGCCTCGTCCACCGCGTCGTGCGCCGGGTGCTGGGGGTCCGTGACGAAGGCACGGTCCGCGTCGGTGTGCTCGGCTACGGCGCGATCGGGCACGAGCACAACGCCGCCATCCAGCTGACCCCGGGCCTCGAGCTCGCGGCGATCTGCGACACCGACCCGCGCCGCATCGAGGCGGCCCGTGAGCTGGCCCCGGCCGTCGTCGGCCACGCCACCGGCGACGCGCTGCTCGCCGACGACGGCGTCGACCTCGTCATCGTCAGCACCCCGCCCAACACCCACGCCGACTGGACGCTGCGGGCGCTCGAGGCCGGCAAGCACGTCGTGGTCGAGAAGCCGTTCTGCATCACCGTCGAGGAGGCCGACCGCCAGATCGACGCGGCGGCCGCACGGGGCCTGTCTCTGTCGGTCTACCAGAACCGACGGTGGGATCCCGACTACCTCGCGCTCAAGGGGGTCGTGCGGTCCGGCCAGCTCGGAGAGGTCTTCCACTACGAGAGCTTCATCGGTGGCTACGGCCACCCGTGCAACTACTGGCACTCCGACGAGGAGGTCTCCGGCGGCGCCATCTACGACTGGGGCAGCCACTACCTCGACTGGGCGCTCGACCTGTTCGGCCAGGAGGTCGAGTGGGTGTCGGCGACGACCCACAAGCGGGTCTGGCACGACGTCACCAACGCCGACCACAGCCGGGTGCTCGTCCACTTCGTCGACGGCGTCGAGGCGGAGTTCACCCACTCCGACCTGTCGGCGGCGCTGAAGCCGAAGTTCTACGTCCTCGGCACCGAGGGCGGCCTGATCGGTGACTGGCGCTTCGAGCGGGTCACGGGCCGCTCGCCGATCGGCACCCTGCTCGAGGACCGGCTCGCGCACTCCGACGCGCCCGCCGCGCTGCGGGTCTTCACCCCCGACGGGTTCGGCGGCACGTCGGAGACGACGCTGTCTGTGCCGCCCGCGCCTGCCCAGCCCTTCCACCGGGAGCTCGCCGACTCGCTGCTGTCCGGCGAGCCGATGTCGGTGACGCCGGAGGGGTCCAAGCGCAACATCGCCGTCATGCAGGCCGCCACCCTGTCGGCCCGCGACAGCGGCCGCCCGGTGCCCCTGCCGACCTGATGGATGCTGCCGACCTGATGCTCCGGTGACGGTCCGCTGGGGGTTCCTCGGCGCCGGCTTCGTCGCGACCAAGGCGCTCGCGCCGGCGGTCCACGCCGCCGACGGCGCGGTCCTGCACGCCGCGGCTGCCCGCGACCCTGCGCGGGCCGCGGCACTCGGCGGGGCGGTGACGCACCCGTCGTACTCCTCGCTCCTCGCCGACCCCGACGTCGACGCCGTCTACATCAGCCTCACCAACGAGGCCCACGTGCCCTGGGTGCTCGCGGCTCTGGAGGCGGGCAAGCACGTGCTGTGCGAGAAGCCGCTCGGGCTCACCGCCGACGAGGTGCGCTCCATGGCCGCAGCGGCCGGTGACCGGTTGCTGGTGGAGGCGTCCTGGTACCGCTGGCACCCTCGCGTCCGGCTCGCCCAGCAGCGGCTCGCCGACATCGGCGAGGTGCGCCACGTGACGGCCGGCTTCACCTTCGGCGGGGTGCCGGAAGGCAACTACCGGCTCGAGGTCGAGCGTGGGGGAGGAGCCCTCTACGACGTGGGGCACTACGCCGTGTCGGCCGCGCTGTGGGCGGTCGGGCAGGGCGTGCCGTCCGACGTCGCGGCCCGCCAGGTGCTCGGCCCGACCGGTGTGGACCTCGTCACCGAGGCCGTCCTCGACTGGCCGTCGGGCGCGACCGCCGAGGTGCGGGCCGGCATCGACGAGGGCGAGGGGCAGTGGCTCGTCGTCACCGGGACCGAGGGGGAGATCGAGCTGCGCGACGCTCCCTTCACGTCGTGGATCGAGGACGACACCGAGCTGTGGGTCTCCGACGGGACCGCCACCGAGCGGCTACGGGTACCGGCGACCGACGCCTACCGGGTCATGGTCGAGGAGGTCTCGTCGGTGATCGCCGGCGGGCCCGGCTGGGTGCTGCCTCTCGAGGAGTCGCTGGCCTGCGCGACCGTCCTCGACACGATCCGCTCCGCGGCGAGGGCTCACTAGGCTGCACGGCATGGAGATGCTCACGGTCCCGGACGTCGCCGAGCTGCTGGCGGTGCCCGTCACCGAGGTGCGCAGCCGCGTCAAGGACGGGACCTTCCTGTCGGTTCGCCGTGATGACGGCGTGCTGGTGCTGCCGGCCGAGCAGTTCGACGGCACCGAGCTCGTCAAGCACTTCTCCGGTGTGCTGACCCTGCTGCGCGACGCGGGCTACAACGACGACGAGGCCCTGCGCTGGCTGACCACCGCCGACGACACGCTGCCGGGCACCCCCCTGCAGGCGCTCCACGAGAACCGCGCGACCGAGATCAAGCGCCGGGCACAGGCGCTCGCCTTCTAGTCGGGCGTCGGCGCGGTGGTCGTCTCGACCGGTTCGGCCTCCTTGCGCCGCAGCAGCAGCGCGGCGGTCGACAGCGCGAGCACGACCCCGGTGAGCAGCCCGATCTCCACCATGGCCCGGGCGAACTCCGGTCCCTTCGACAGGTACTCGTCGGCGCCCTTCACCGACAGCACCACGATCTCCTTGATGGCCACCAGGATGCCGGCGATGAGGAACGGCTCGGCGACGATCTGGCGCTCCTTCAGCGTCGTGCGGACCGCGTAGAGCAGCTCGACGAAGATGAAGACGAGCAGCAGGCTGTCGAGCACCTCCACGAGCGCGTCGGGACGTGAGTCCTGCGCCTTGTCGACCAGCTCGACGGCGGTGCGGCCGAGGACGACCAGCGCGGCGGCGGCGAGCAGCACGGCGACGGCGACGTAGATGCAGTCCTCGACGACGGACAGCACCTTGTTGCCGAGGCGCACGGGGAGGGGGGTCTCGGGGGCGGGCTGCTGCGGTGTGGTCGGCACGGTCGTGATCATGCCCGGTCGCGCGCGCCCCACACCCGGCCGTAGGCTCGGCAGCGCTGTGGAGACCACCATCGAGATCACCGTCAACGGGCGGCGCTCTGCCGTCGACAGGGGTACGACGCTGCCGGCCCTCGTCGCGTCGCTCGGCCTGCGGGTCGGGTCCGTCGTCATCGAGTACAACGGCACCGCCCTGCTGCGCGCCGAGGTCGAGGCCGTCGTCCTTGCCGACGGTGACCGGCTCGAGCTGGTACGGGCGGTGGCGGGTGGCTGACCTGCGCGCGCGGCTGGCCGACGCCCGCCTCTACCTCTGCACGCCCGACCGCCCCGACCTCGCGGACTTCCTCGAGGAGGTGCTCGCGGGCGGGGTCGACATCGTGCAGCTGCGCGAGAAGGGCATCGAGGCGCGCCGCGAGATCGCGCTGTGCGAGGTCGTCGCGGAGGTGGCCGCTCGCCACGGGGCGATGTGGTCGGTCAACGACCGCGCCGACGTGGCCTCCGTCGTACGCCCTGACGTCCTGCACCTCGGTCAGGACGACCTGCCGGTGCCCGCCGCCCGCGCGATCCTCGGTGACGACGTGCTCGTCGGCCGGTCCACCCACGACGAGCAGCAGGTGGCCGCGGCGGCCGTCGAGCCCGGCGTCGACTACTTCTGCGTCGGGCCGACGTGGCCGACCCCGACCAAGCCGGGCCGGCCCGCGCCCGGACTCGCCCTCACCCGCTTCACGGCTGGCCTCGGCACCGAGCGGCCCTGGTTCGCGATCGGCGGCATCGACGAGGGCAACCTCGACGAGGTCCTGGCCGCCGGGGCGACGCGGGTCGTCGTGGTGCGGGCCCTCACCGAGGCCGCCGACCCGCGGGCGGCCGCCGCGCGACTGCGGGTACGGCTCGCGTGAGGTTCGCCTACTTGCTCGTCCTGCTCGGCTGCCTGCTCGGGACCGCCCCGCTCGAGGTCGTGCTCGGCACCCGCGTCTACGCCCGCTGGCGCCGCCTGCTGCTCACCCTCGCGCCCGTGCTGGTGGTCTTCCTCGTCTGGGACGCCCTCGCGATCCGGGCCGGTCACTGGGCCTACGACGCGGCGCAGACCACCGGCGTCGTCTTCGGCAACGTGCCGCTCGAGGAGGTGGCCTTCTTCCTCGTCGTACCGGTCTGCGCCATCCTCACCCTCGAGGCGGTCCGGGCCGTGAGGGGCTGGGAGGTCGGGGACGAGTGACCTACACGACTGCGGCGCTGATCGGCGTCGTCGCCACCGTGCTGCTCGACCTGGTGGTCCTGCGGACCCGGCTGCTGCTGCGCCGCGTCTTCTGGGTCGCCTACGCGATCGTGGTCTTCTTCCAGCTCGTCACCAACGGCATCCTCACCGGGCGCGGCATCGTCTTCTACGACGACAGCGCTGTCGCGGGCGTCGGGTCGAGCGCGGGCGAGGCCCCACCGCTGCTCGGTCAGGGCCGCGTCGTCTTCGCGCCCTTCGAGGACCTGCTCTTCGGCTTCGCGCTGGTCGTGCAGACCCTCGCCTGGTGGGTCTGGTGGGGCCGGCGCTACCCCAGCCTCAGGACGGCACGAAGCTCGCGCCCACCAGCACCGCGCACATGACGACCAGCACGGCCAGGGCGGACAGCGCGATGACCATCGGGGTGCGGTTGCCGCTGACCGGTCCCTGGTTGGGCGACGGCGACGGGGCGGCACCCGAGACCTGACCCTCCGCGGGCGGGGTGTCGCCGGGGGCGACGCCACCGCCGGGCTCGAGGCCGGGCGTGGCAGCGGGATCGGTCGCGGGGGCGGGGCGCTGGTCCATGCCCCTGACCGTCCCCGGTCAGGGGCATGGCTACACCCGGGCGCGGCGCCGGGCTGCGACGAGGCCGAGGACGAGCACGGCACCGGCGAGCGGCACGAGCCCGCTCGGGCCGGTGGCCGGCAGCTGTGGGGCGCTCGGCACCACCGACGGCGGGACCGCGACCGGCGGCTGCCCGGTGGTCGCACCGGGCGTCGTGCCGGCGTCCTTGGGGGCGACGAGCGACGGGCCGCCGGCCTGGCGGACGAAGCCGGGCAGCGACACCGCGCCGTCGACGCGGGTGTCGGAGTAGCCGACATACATCCGGCCGGTGTTGTCGACGTCGAGCGAGATGTAGTCGCCGAGCCGGCGATCGGTCACAGTGGCCTGGCAAATCGTGCCGGACTGGCAGATAGTGCCGCGGTGGACCGGGTCCTGGGTCGCGACGCTGCGCGAGAAGACCGGGGTCCTCGAGTCGGCGCAGCCCAGGCCGCTGGTCGTCACCGCACCGACGACGCGCCAGCCGTGCTCACCCACGGTCTCGCCGTTGTTGTTGGGCAGCCGGGTGTCGGCCTGCAGCCACGCGATGCCGACCCGGCCGTCGTCGCCGACGCCGATCCAGGGCCAGATCGCGGTGCCTGAGCCGTCGTCGACCTGGTAGGCCTGCGACCAGGTCTTGCCGGCGTCCGTGGAGTAGGCGTAGTAGATGCCGGCTTCGCGCTCGTCGCCGCCGAGGTCGTCCCAGGTGATGTAGACGTTGCCCGACGGGTCGAGGTCGATCGCGGCGAAGCTCGAGATCAGCCGGACGCCCTCGGCGACGATGTTGTCGTCGGTCTTGGTGAGGTCGCCGCTGCGGGCGTTGCGGAACGCTGCGACCGAGAGGTTGCCACCGGTGTAGTGCACCTCGTAGACGGTGCCGTTGCGCTTGTCGACCCGCAGGTCGCCGATGCCGCCGGGGTTCGGGATGTTGGTCGTGAAGGTCGCGCCGCCGTCGGTGCTCTTGCTGATGAAGTGCCCGGTGCCGGGCGACAGCGGTGTGCCGGTGCCGCCGCCCAAGGCGTTGGCGACGAAGTAGAGCTCGCCGGGCCGGTCGGCCTCCATCCACTGCCGGTCGGTGAGCACCGCGCCGAAGAAGTTCTGCAGGGCCCACGTCGAGCCCTTGTCGGTGCTGCTGCTGACCGCGACGTTGGCGAGGTTGATCTCGGAGAAGTAGACGCCGCCCTCGGAGTCGATCGAGAACTCCGGGTCGGAGAAACCGCTGGCTGGGAGGTTGTTGCCCGTGCCCGCGAGCAGCCCGTCACGATCGCGGAAGTCCCAGGTCACCCCGTTGTCGTCACTGGTCCAGATGTAGGTCTGGCCCTCGTAGTTCTCCACGAACGCCGACGACCCGGTCGCCGCGGCCTCGGGCGAGTAGAAGTGCGTCGTACCGGCGTGGCTGGAGTACATCAGCCGACCGCTCGGGTGCGTCTGCACGAGCGGCTCGCCACCCGCGCGGTTCTCGTCGACGTACTTCGGCTGCTCCCAGGTCAAGGGGGCCTGAGCGGCGCAGGCCGCGGCAGCGGCGGCGGGGGACGACCCGCTCACCGCCGGGACGACCAGGCCGCCGGCGCAGGCGAGCGAGACGAGTGCGGCGGCGCGACGACGGTTCATGAGCGGGACTCCTCGGGGCGGGTGCTTCGTCCTACTTCGCCCTGGTTGGGCGTCTTCCTGCGTGCGAGGGCGGCCCGGACCAGACCGGGACCCGCGACCGCGGCGCGGCGGGCGCTGCCGACGCTCACGCGCCGGTCGAGGACTTGGTAGTCGGCCTTCTCGACCTCGTCCAGGATGCCGCCGTAGAGCGCCAGCGCGGTCTCGATGCAGGGGCGGCTGGTCGGGTGCAGCAGCCGCACGCCGTGAGCCGCGACGCGGTAGGTCTCGCGGGTGCGGGCGACCTGGAAGGCGAGCGCGCGGCGGACCCGCGCGTCGACGACCCCGCGCTGGAGGTGCTCGCGGTCGACCCCGAAGGCGGCGAGCTCCTCCAGCGGCAGGTAGACGCGGCCGCGCTGGAGGTCCTCGCCGACGTCGCGGATGAAATTGCTCATCTGGAAGGCGATGCCGAGGTCGGCGGCGTAGGGGTCGGCGACCTCGCGCGGAACGAGCGGCTCGAGCACCGGCACCATCTCGAGACCGATGACGGCCGCGCTGCCGTAGACGTAGGTCATGAGGTCGTCGTAGGTCGCGTAGTCGGTGACGGTGAGGTCCATCCGCATGCTCGCGAGGAACGCCTCGACGTAGGTCATGGGGATGTCCCAGCGGCGCACCGTGTCGACGACGGCGCGGCTGATCGGGTGCTCGCTGCCGCCGGCGGCGACGTCGGCGACGAACTGCTCACCCCAGCCGACGAGCCAGTCGGCCTTCTCGGCGTCGGTGAGGGTGCTCGCGAGGTCGTCGACGATCTCGTCGGCGTAGCGGGCGAAGCCGTAGAGGGCGTGGACGTAGGGCCGCTTCCACGCAGGCAGCAGCAGCGTGGCGAGGTAGTAGGTCCGGCCGTGGCTCGCGTTGAGCCGCCGGCACGCCTCGTAGGACGCGCGCAGCGCCGGGTCGGTGATGCCTGCCGCGTCCAGCTCCCTACCGCTCACGCGGAAGACCCTAGGGGAGCGCTCCGGCGGCACCACGACGGCGTACGACGAGAGCGGTCCCCAACAGCACGAGTGCGGCCAGCGGGAGCACCGCGACCGGTCCGGTGCTGGGCAGCGCGCTCGGCGGGGGAGTGGTCGCGGGCGGCTGCTGGGCGGGCGGCTGCTGCGCCGGCGGCTGGGCGACCGGCGGGGTCGTGGTGCGGGCCGGCAACGTGACTTCGTAGACCTCGATGCCGCGCACGGCGTCTGCGGTGTAGACGAGGTTGGTCTTCTGGCCGGGGATCGCCACGCCGGCCGCGTCGCGCTGCGGCACCCAGTAGGCGTCCCAGACCTGCGTGGCCAGACCGGTGACGTAGCCGAACTGGGTGATCTCCGCGGGGTTGCGGACGTCGAGGATGCGCATGCCCGCGCCGTAGTGGCCCAACGCCACGAAGCCGTCCTGGTGCACGTCGAACCAGTGCGCGGAGCAGAAGCCGCTGACCGGCGTCGACAGGCCGCCACCGAAGTCCGACGGCGCGTTGACCTGGTCGAGCGGCTCGACGGTGCCGACGTCCTGCACCTTGCCCGTGGGGTTGCGCGCGCGGTAGGCGGCACCGTCGAGGTCGGGGACGTACCACGTCTGGAAGCTGCCGGCCTCCGCACAGACGATCTCGTCGCCCTCGTCGGCGTAGTCCTCCTCGGTGACGAGCAGGACGTTGCCGTTGGCGATGGACGGCGCGGCGCCCTTGCGGAAGGCCCCGGCGTTGGGGCGCATCGAGTTGTGCAGGATGAAGTCGTTGATCGGCTTGCCGCGGCCGAGCGCGTTGGTCGCGGTGACGAGGACCGGGTTGGTGGGGTCGGCCGCGTCGAAGGCTGCGGCGCCGCCCGAGCCGGTGTGCCAGCCGAGCACGCCGTCGAAGTCCCAGTAGTGGCCGGCGCCGTTGGCGAACCCCTCCTTGCCCGGCCCGGACGCCGGCGAGGCGACGGTCTTGAGCTGGCGCGGGTTGTCGAGGTCGGTGAGGTCGACGATGGAGAACAGGCTGCCGGTGCCGGCGGTGTAGGCGTAGCGGCAGTCGGCCTGGTCGACGCACTGCACCGTGTGGGTGCTGGTGGTGACCCGGTTGTCCCCGGTCGTGGGCGTCCGGCTGCGGATGAAGGGCGCGTCGGGGTCGGTGACGTCCACGAGGACGATCTCGAGGCCGTCGCCGGCGTTGACGTGGGTTGGGTCGTCGGGCGAGGCCTGGACGATGTCGACCGCCGCGATCACGAAGCGCTGCAGCTCGCCATCGACGACCCGCTCGCCGTAGGTCATCGACTCGTTCTCGAACAGCGCGTTGACCAGGGTGCCGCGCAGCACCGGCTCGCGCGGGTCGGTCAGGTCCAGCACCGAGATGGTGTCGAGGCTGCTGACGTAGGCGAAGGGCCCGGTCCGCGCGAACTCCATCGAGATCGCTGTCGTCTCGGGGATGCCCGACAGCTGCGTGATGTTGTCGCTCGTCACCGTCGGGATCGCGGGCGCGACGGCGCGCAGCGCGGCGGTCCTGCGCGCGCGCTCCGACTCGCGGTCGACGGGGTGCGCGGCGGCGGTGCCGGTGAGCAGCGCAGGGGCCGCAAGGGCGGCGAGGAGCACGGCGGCGCTGACGGCAGTGCGGGGGCCAGGCATCGGGGGGTCCTTCGCTGGGGGGAGGCCAGCATGCCCCACCGCACGTCCCGACATCGGGCTGTCGTGCCCTCGGGGAGGGAAGGTGTCCCGCCGTGTCCGGATTCAGCGGGCGAGGCGCATGGCCCGGGAGGAGTACGACGGGTCCTTGCCGAGGATGCGCTCCGCGGCGAGGCGGCCGCTGATCAGCACCATCGGCACGCCGACGCCCGGCTGGGTGCCCGAGCCGGCGAACACCACGCCGTCCACCTTCGGCGCGAGGTTGGCGGCGCGAAACGGCCCGGTCTGGAAGAAGGAGTGCGCTGCGGCGAAGGGAGCGCCCTGCTCCATCCCGCGGCGCCCCCAGTCGGCCGGGGTCGTGACCGACTCGACGTCGATGGCGCCGCCGAAGCCGACGTAGCCGAGGCCCTCGAGCCGGGCGACGACCTCGTCGCGGTAGCGCGGGCCGACGACGTCCCAGTCGATGCCGGCCGACAGGTTGGGCGTCGGGAAGAGCACGTAGTAGGACTGCTTGCCGTCGGGGGCGAGCGACGGGTCGGAGAGGGTCGGGTTGGTGACCAGCACCGACGGGTCGCTCATGAGGGAGCCCGAGCCAATGAGCTCGTCGAAGACGCCGCGCCACGACCGGCCGAAGTGGATGTTGTGGTGCGCGATCTGGGAGTAGGACGCCGAGGAGCCGGCGAGCAGCAGGAAGCACGACGGCGAGTAGGTCTGGCGCTTCACGCGCGCCGGTGTGGCCGACGGCGGCAGCAGCTCGCGGTAGGCGACCGGCAGGTCGGGGTTGAGGATCACGACGTCGGCGTCGAAGCGCTCGCCGTCGGTGGTCTCGACGCCGACAGCCCGGCCGTGCTCGACGAGCACGCGCGCGACCGACCGGCCGTAGTGCAGCGCAACGCCGTGCTTCTCGGCCGCGCCCGCAAGCGCGCGGGGAACCGCGTGCATGCCCCCGCGCGGGAAGTAGACGCCCGCGACGGAGTCCATGTAGGCGATGACCGCGTAGATGGCGAGCGCGTCGTAGGGCGACAGCCCGGCGTACATGCTCTGGAAGGAGAGCACCCGCTGGGTCCGCGGGTCCTGGAGGTACTGCTCGACCTTCGGCGCGAGCTTGCGGAAGCCACCGATCGCGGCGAGGCGCGCGAGGTTGGGCGTGAGCAGCGTGAAGGGCGAGTCGATGTTGCGGTCGATGAAGTCCTTCATCTCGAAGCGGTAGAGGTCCGAGACGAAGTCGACGTAGCGCAGGTAGCCCTGGGCCTCGGCCGGCCCGCAGACCCGGCGCACCTCCTCGGCCATCTCGCCGACGTCGGCCTTCACATCGAGCGTCGAGCCGTCGGGGTAGTAGGCGCGGTAGAGCGGGTCGACCGGGTCGAGCGTGAGCCAGTCCTCGAGCTTCTCCCCGACGCAGTCCAAGGCGTCGGCGATGAGGTCGGGCATCGTCAGCACGGTCGGGCCGGTGTCGAAGCGGTAGCCCTCGAGCTCCAGCAGGCCGTTGCGCCCGCCGGGGATGTCCTCGCGCTCGAGGACCGTCACCTCGCGACCGGCACCGGCGAGCCGCAGGGCTGCGGACAGCCCGGCGAGACCGGCTCCGACGATGACGACGCGGTCGGTCCTGCCGGAGACGGTCTTCACGTGGTCAGCCTAAGTGGCTGACCGCGAGGCCTCTACTTGTAGGTGAAGGTGTAGGTCACGGTGCCCGTGGGGCCGCCGGCCCAGTTGCAGGCGACGATCTGCACGGGGGTCTTCTTCTTGAACTTCACCGTGACGACCTCCGGCGCGGGCGCCGGGGCGTAGCCGCCTGACCCGCTGCCCGCCAGCTCCTTGCCCGCGCCGTCCATGAGAAGCAGGTCCCAGTCGTTGACGTAGCCGCTGAGCTCGACCTTGAGCGTGCCGGCGGCCGGCACGGTGAAGGGCCGCTTGTCGAAGCTGCCCGGAACGGTCTGGCCGCACAGGCTGTAGTCGCTCGCGACCCCACCGGTCGGGTCCGGGGTGGCGGCGGTCGCGGTGTAGGTCGCGGTGATCGGCTTGGGCTTCGGGGCGGCGACGGACGGCAGGGCCGTCCCCACGATCGCGACCGAGGCGGCCGTCAGCGCTGCGACGCGCCTCACTTGTAGGTGAAGGTGTACTTCACGGTGCCGGTCGGGGCGCCGGCCCAGTTGCACGCGATGATGTGGGTCTGGGTGGCCTTCTTGAACTTCACCTGGACCACCTCCGCCTGGCCCTGCACCTCGGTGAGGCCGCTGAAGGCGATCTCCTCGCGGGCACCGTCCATGAGCAGCAGGTCCCAGTCGCCGAGGTAGCCGGTCAGCTCGACCTTCAGCGTGCCGGCGGCGGGCACCTTGAAGGACTCGTCGTGGAAGCTCTGCGGCACGTTCTGCGCGCAGACGGAGTAGCCCACGCCGGCGACGTTGGTCGGGTCGGGCGTCGGAGCCGTCGCGGTGTAGGTCTTGGTGATCGGCTTCGGCTTCGCCTTGGGGGCGGCGGTCGCGCTGGGGGCGACGACGCCGACGACGGCGACGCAGCCGGCGAGCAGAGCGGCGGTGCGGTTCACGGAGGCCTCCGGGGGATCGGGCTGGGTCCTCCTGGTATTCGCCCTCGGGCCGCGGACTCCTGCTAGCCGATGCGGGTCAGCACGTCGGCGCCGGTCTCGGTGACGACCAGGGTGTGCTCGAACTGCGCGGTCCTCGACCGGTCGCGAGTCACGGCCGTCCAGCCGTCGTCCCACATCTCGTGGCGCCAGTCGCCGATCGTGATCATCGGCTCGATGGTGAAGGTCATGCCGGGCTGCAGCACGGTGCGCGCCTGCGGGTTGTCGTAGTGGTAGATCTGCGGGTCGCTGTGGAAGGACCGGCCGATGCCGTGCCCGACGAAGGCCTGCACCACGCCGTAGCCGTGGCTCTCGGCGTGGGCCTGGATCGCCCGGCCGATGTCGCGCACGGTGCCGCCCGGCCGGACCGCCGCGATGCCGAGGTCGAGGCACTCGCGGGTGACCTCGACGAGCCGCCGGTCCTGCTCGGAGACCTCACCGACGAGGAAGGTCGCGTTGGTGTCGCCGTGCACGCCGTCGAGGTAGATCGTCACGTCGCAGTTGACGATGTCGCCGTCCTTGAGGACGGTCGAGTCGGGGATGCCGTGGCAGATGACCTCGTTGACGCTGGTGCACAGCGACTTCGGGTAGGGCGTCCCTGAGCCGCCGTAGCCCAGCGGCGAGGGGTAGCCGCCCCTGGCGATGCACTCCGCGTGGGCGATCGC
Source organism: Mycobacteriales bacterium (assembly GCA_030697205.1). Taxonomy (NCBI): domain Bacteria; kingdom Bacillati; phylum Actinomycetota; class Actinomycetes; order Mycobacteriales; species Mycobacteriales bacterium. Next base: position 45,096 of record JAUYQP010000007.1, on the reverse strand, counting down.
GTCGAGCTCGTCGGTCGTGACACCGGGACGGACGGCGGCACCCACGGCAGCGAGCACCTCCGCGGCGGCCTGACCCGCGACGCGCATCCGCGCGATCGTGTCGGCGTCCTTCGGCCCACCGCTGTCGCGGTGGCGCGGCCGGCCGTGCGTGTCGAGGGCGTAGTCGGGGCGCGGGATCTCCGGCGGCACCTCGCGGCGCGGCGACAGCCTGCCGGGGCGCACGAAGGCCGCGGCCAGTCGCTCCGCCTCGGCCTTGCGGGCGAGGTCCGCGGCGACGCGCTCGGGGTCGATGTCGGCGAGCCGGTGGCAGCGCTTGTACTTGCGCCCGCTGCCGCAGTGGCAGGGGTCGTTGGCCGCCAGGGTCGGTGCAGTCATGGTCGCACCAGAGTACGGCGGGACGCCCCCGCCAGCGAGCGCGCCGTCAGACCGCTCGGGCTGTCGCGGCGACCGCGAGCTGCTCGAGGACCTCGCGGGCCTCGGTGGTGACGGGCGCGGCGTGCAGGGCGGCGAGCGAGTCCGACATCAGCTCGTCGATGAGCCGCTCCACCCGGGCAAGGGCTCCCGTGTCGGTGATGACCTCGCGCAGCTCGGCGACGCCGGCCTCCGACAGGTGCGGGTCGCCGAGGTGGCGCTTCACCGCAGCGATCTGCCCCGGAGTCGCCGTCTCGAGCGCCATGGCGACCAGCGCGGTGCGCTTGCCATCGCGCAGGTCGTCGCCGGCGGGCTTGCCGGTCTGCGAGGGGTCGCCGAAGACGCCCAGGACGTCGTCGCGCAGCTGGAACGCCTCACCGAGCGGCAGGCCGTAGCCGGAGTAGCCGTCGAGCACGTCCTGGCCGCCGCCACCGAGCGTGCAGCCCATGTGGAGCGGCTTCTCGATCGTGTACTTCGCCGACTTGTAGCGGGCCACCCGCAGGGCGCTCTCGACGGTGCCGCCGCCCACCGCCTGCTCGAGCAGGTCGAGGTACTGACCCGCCATCAGCTCGACGCGCATCTCGTCGTAGACCGGCTGGGTCCGCAGCAGCGCGGCCGCAGGCATGCCGGAGGTGTTGAGCAGCTCGTCGGCCCAGATGAGGCACAGGTCGCCGAGCAGGATGGCGGCCGAGACCCCGAAGGCCTCCGCGTCGCCGCGCCAGTCCTCGCCACGGTGCAGCGCCGCGAAGCGCCGGTGCATCGCGGGCTGCCCGCGCCGGGTGTCGCTGCCGTCCATCACGTCATCGTGGACGAGCGCGCAGGCCTGCAGCAGCTCCAGCGACGCGGCCGCGGCGACGACGGCGTCGCTGTCCTCCCCGCCCACCCCGCGGTAACCCCAGTAGGCGAAGGCCGGTCGCAGCCGCTTGCCGCCGTCGAGCAGGAAGGCCGACAGGGCGTCCTGCACGGGTCCGAGCTGGTCGCTGACGGCGTCGAGGCGTGACGCCTGGCCGGTGAGGAACTCGGCCAGTGCCTTGTGCACGCGGGCGCGCAGGTCGTCGCGGTCGAGCGGGGCTGGGCTCATGGCCGAGCAGCGTACGGCGGTCGGGCGCGCGCGGGCTACCGTGAGGCATGGCCAGCCGCAAGATCTCCGACCTGCTCGCCACCGGCGAGCGGACCTTCTCCTTCGAGTTCTTCCCCGCGAAGACCGACGAGGGCGAGCGGCAGCTCTGGCAGGCCATCCGCGAGCTGGAGTCGCTGCAGCCGCACTTCGTGTCCGTCACCTACGGCGCGGGTGGCTCGACCCGCGACCGCACCGTCGCGATGACCGAGCGGATCGCCGCCGACACGACCCTCACCCCGCTGGCCCACCTGACTGCCGTCGACCACTCGGTGGCCGAGCTCCGGCGGATCATCGGGCAGTTCGCGGCCGCCGGAGTGAGCAACGTCCTGGCGCTGCGTGGCGACCCGCCCGGTGACCCGCAGGCCGAGTGGGTCAAGCACGAGGAGGGCTTCGAGTACGCCGAGGAGCTCGTCTCCCTGGTGCGCGCGTCCGGCGACTTCTCGGTCGGGGTCGCGGCCTTCCCGGAGAAGCACCCGCGGTCGGCCGACTTCGTCACCGACGTGGAGTTCTTCGTCCGCAAGTGCCGGGCCGGCGCGGACTACGCCATCACCCAGATGTTCTTCCGCGCCGAGGACTACCTGCGGCTGCGCGACCGCGTCGCGGCGGCCGGGTGCGAGGTGCCGATCATCCCGGGCGTCATGCCGGTCACCAACGTCGCCCAGATCGAGCGGATGACCCAGCTCACCGGCCAGGCCTTCCCCGCGGACCTCGCCGAGAGGCTGCGCGCCGTCGAGGACGACCCGGCTGCCGTGCGCGAGATCGGCGTGGAGGTCGCGGGCGAGCTGTGCGAGCTGCTGCTCGCCGAGGGCGCACCCGGACTGCACTTCATCACGCTGAACCGCTCCACGGCGACCCGCGAGATCTACGCCCGGCTCGGGCTCGGCGCGCCCGCCTGACGTCACCGGTCCTCGCGGCCTACGGTGATCGACATGCGCGTGATGACCGTGGACGACGACCCGTCGATCCTGTCGCTGGTCCAGACCACCCTCGAGCTCGACGGCCACGAGGTGACGAAGGCCGTCGACGGCAACGACGCCCTCTACAAGCTCGAGACGAGCAAGCCGGACCTGATCGTCCTCGACGTGATGATGCCGGGCAAGAACGGCTGGGAGGTCCTCGAGGCCATTCGCCAGGACGTGCGGCTGGCCCGCACCCCGGTGCTCCTGCTGACCGCGCGCGATCTGCCCGACGACGTGCAGCGGGGGAGGGAGCTGGGGGCCTCGGCCGTGCTGGCCAAGCCCTTCGAGCCCCAGCAGCTCTCGGACCTCGTCGCCGCGCTCCTGACGGCGTTCGGGGGATCGGGCGGGTCATGAGGCTGTCCCATCGGGTCGGCACCCGAGCGTCGCCCGAGCAGGTGTGGTCCGTCCTCGGGCGCCCGCAGCGCTGGCCCGAGTTCGACGTCGCACTGCGCCGGGTGCGCGGTGCGACGGGGGAGGCTCGCACCGGTCAGCACCTGATGGCCGTCGTGCGCGGGCTGCCCGTCGCCGTGCCCGTCGACGTCGTCGAGGCCCTCCCCACCCGTCGGCTCGTCCTGCGCGTCGCGTCCTTCCCGGGCATGGCCCACGAGGTCACGACCGAGGTCGTGCCGCGCCTGCGTGGCGGCTGCACGCTGTCGGTCCGGGTCGTCACCGACGGGCTGCTCGCGCGTCCTGCCGCACTGCCGGTCTGGGCCCTGAGCGCGCTCACCACCCGGCTGCTCGCGTCACGGTGCGACCGCGCGGCCGCTGACCAGCAGGGCAGGTTGTCGGCGTGACCCGCTCCGAGGCCTACCTGCTCGCGCTCGCCGTCTTCGGGGTCGCGCTCGTCGTCCTGGCGCTCGTGACCGCGCGCCGGCCCGAGCACGAGATCCCGTCGCGCGACGGCTACTTCGACCGCTGGCAGGAGCTGCACGGCGGCTACGACCCGCGCACCGGCAGCGACTGGCTGCGCGGGTGGCTGACGATGGTCTACGCGATCGCCAGGCCACTGGCCCGACGCGGCGTGCAGCCCGACGTCGTGACGATCAGCTCGATCTGGCTGGCCGGCGCGGTGCTGGTGCTGTCGGAGGTCGGTGGACGGTGGTGGATCGCGGCCGGCTGGACCATGGTCGCGAGCGGGCTGTTCGACACCCTCGACGGCTGCGTCGCCGTCCTCGAGGAGCGCACCACGAAGTGGGGCTACGTCCTCGACAGCGCTGTGGACCGCGTCAACGACTGCATCTACCTGCTCTGCGTCGTCGCCGTCGGCACACCGCCCGAGCTCGCGGTCGCTCTCGGCTTCTCGTTCTTCTTCATGGAGTACCTCCGGGCCCGCGCCGGCAACGTCGGCGGTGACGAGGTCGGGCGCATCACCATGGCGGAGCGGCCCACGCGGGTCATCCTGCTGTCGCCGTCGATCCACTTCAGCGGCGTCTTCCTCGGGCTGTCCGACGTGCTCCCGGTCGTCGGCCCGTCGATCCTGCTCGCGATGACGGTGATCTCGATCGTGCAGCTGACGATCGCGATCCGCCGGCAGCTGGTCGGCCTGCCGACCGACGCGCCCGGCGGCTGACGCGCCCCGGCGTACTCCTGGCTCTGCCGGGTCCTGCGCGCCGGTAGCCTGGGTGCTCGTGCCCGACCTCGTCCTCGCTTCCGCGTCGCCCGCGCGCCTCGGGCTGCTGCGCTCCGCCGGTTTCGACCCGTCGGTCGTCGTCAGCGGTGTCGACGAGGACGCGGTCACCGGGCTGGCGCCGCTCGAGCTGGTCCTCGAGCTCGCGGTCCGCAAGGCAGCGGCCGTGGCGTCCCTGCGCCCCGACGCCGTCGTCGTCGGCTGTGACTCGATGCTGGTCCTCGACGGCGACGTGCTCGGCAAGCCCCGTGACGCGGCCGACGCGGTGGCCCGCTGGCAGCGGATGCGCGGCCGCACCGGCGTGCTCGCGACGGGCCACAGCGTGGTCGCCGACGGGCGCACTGCGAGCGCGGTCGCCGAGACCGTTGTCCGCTTCGGCACGCCCTCGGACTCCGAGGTCGAGGCCTACGTCGCGACCGGCGAGCCCCTGCACGTCGCGGGCGCCTTCACCCTCGACGGCCGCTCCGCGCCCTTCGTCGACGGGATCGACGGCGACCACGGCAACGTCATCGGCCTGTCGCTGCCGCTGCTGCGCACGCTGCTCGCCGAGCTCGGGGTCGAGGTGACCTCGCTGTGGGTCTGAGCATCGGGCCGATCACGGTCGACCCGCCCGTCGTCCTCGCACCGATGGCCGGCGTGACCAACGCGGCCTTCCGCCGGCTCTGCCGCTCCTACGGCGCCGGGCTCTACGTCTCCGAGATGGTGTCGGCGCGCGCCGTCGTAGAGGGCAACGAGCGCACCAAGATGCGCGCGTCGTTCGCCGACGACGAGCCGGTGCGCAGCCTCCAGCTCTACGCCGTCAACCCCACGACGGTCGGCGAGGCCGTGCGGATGGTCGTCGACGACGGGGTGCAGCACGTCGACCTCAACATGGGCTGCCCCTCGCCGAAGGTGATGCGGCGAGGCGGGGGAGCGGCCCTGCCTGTGCACACCCGGCTCGTCGCGGCGATCGTGCGCTCGGCCGTGGCCGCCGCCGGCGACGTGCCGGTGACGGTGAAGACGCGGATGGGCGTCGACGACGACACGCTGACCTACCTCGACACCGGCCGAGCCGCCGAGGACGAGGGCGCCGCCGCCATCGCGCTGCACGCCCGCACCGCCGAGCAGCTCTACTCCGGCCGGGCCGACTGGTCGGCGATCACGACCCTGAAGCAGCACGTCACCTCGATCCCGGTCCTCGGCAACGGCGACGTGTGGGACGGCCGTGACGCGCTCGAGATGCTCGCCCAGACCGGGGCCGACGGGGTCGTCGTCGGGCGTGGCTGCCTGGGCAAGCCGTGGCTGTTCCGCGAGCTCGCCGACGTCTTCGCCGGCCGGCCGGTGCTCCCGCAGCCGTCCCTCGGCGAGGTCGCCGACGTGATGCGCCGTCACGCCCGCCTGCTCGTGGAGGCCTTCGCGGGAGAGGAGGGCTGGGCGCTGCGCGACTTCCGCAAGCACGTCGGCTGGTACCTCACCGGCTACCCCGCCGGCGGCGAGATGCGGCGCCGGCTCGGGATGGTGAGCAGCCTCGCGGAGCTCGATGACCTGCTGTCGCTGCTCGACCCGACCGCTGTGCTGCCGCCCGGGCACGAGCGGCTGCCGCGCGGCCACCTGTCTGGGCCCAAGCAGGTCACCCTGCCGGAGGGCTGGCGGGAGAGCCGCAGCAGCCTGCTGCCCCCCGACGAGCTCTTCGTCACGGGTGGGTGACGGACCTCCAGTTCACGGTCCTGGCGTGCCGATGGTGCCCGCATGGACCCGATGGAGATGCTGGCGGAGGTCTACGAGGACGTGGCCTCCACGGAGGTCATCCGTCCCTCCGCGGTGCTGCCCGAGAGCGCGGCGCGCGCCGTGCTCGTCGAGCTGGCGCTGCAGGACGTCCGCGGGGGCGGTGTCTGGGACGCCAACCCGTCGCTGTGGCGCCGCTACGACCGGCCCTGGAGCACCTCCGAGGAGCCCGGTGACGCGCTGCTGATCGGGAGCCTGCAGGTCGCCTACGGCGTGCCGACCCGCTACGCGATCACGATCTACCGCGCGACCATCACGTCCTTCGGCGAGCGCGCCGGGTGGACCGTGACGGCGCTGTGCGACGAGGCCCTCGCCCACGGCGGCTACACCCTCGCGGACTGCCCGCGGGCCGAGCTGTCGTCGCCGCCCAAGCCCTTCCAGATGGGCGACTGACCTCAGCGGCGAACCTGCGCAGACCCTCGGCTCAGGTGCGCCCCGGGCGCAGGCCGACGGCGGTCACCACGGCAGGGAGGGCGGTGACGAGCGCTCCGGCTCCGGCGAACAGCTCGTCCCCGACGAAGGGCAGCAGGCCGACACCGAGGAACACTGCACCGAGCAGGGACACCTGCACGCACACGCGCCACAGCACCGTGCGCGCCCGGAAGCCGGAGCGGACGTCGCCGGACCCGATGACGGCGTCCATTCGGCGGGACAGCCCGGTCAGCCGGAGGGCCACGAGCACGCCGAGCACGGCACCTGTCGTACCGCCAAGACCACCGGCCACGGGAGCCAGCACCACCAGAGCGGCCAGCAGCAGGCCCAGGACGGCGAGCAGGGCGAGCCGCTCGAGCCGCGTCACGCCGGTCCGATGAGGCTGGCGACGACCTTGGCGGACAGGGTGACGAGCGGCAGGCCACCGCCGGGGTGCGACGAGCCGCCGACGAGGAAGAGCCCCTGCACGGGGGAGCGGTTGGCAGGGCGGAAGAAGGCGGCGGACGGGCCGTTGCTCGAGGTGCCGTAGATGGCGCCACCGACCGCGCCGGTGCGGGCCTCGAGGTCGGCGGGCGAGAGGTGCGACGACCACAGCAGCCGGTCGCGCACGTCGAGGCCGCGGGCGGCGAGGCGGTCCATCAGGTGCGCGGCGTAGTCGGCGGACACCGCGGGCGACCAGTCGAGCGCGCCGGCGCCGGTGCCGTGGCGGGCGGCGTTGACGAGGACGAACCACGCCTCGTGGCCGGGCGGGGCGACAGCGGGGTCGTCGGGTGCGCTGATGTAGAGCGTGGGGTCGGCGACCGGACGAGCGCGCGGCCCGAAGACGGCGTCGAACTCCGCGTCGTAGTCCGAGGGGAACAGCACGTTGTGGTGGGCGAGCCCGGGGGTGCGGCCCTCGACGGCGAGCAGCAGCACGAAGCCTGACAGCGACGGCGTCGCTCGGGCGAGCCGGCGCGAGGCGGCGGGGCAGTCGACGAGCTGTCCGTAGACGTGGGCGGCGTCGGCGTTGGCCACCACGACGTCGGCCGGCAGGTGGCCACCTCCGGCGAGGTCGACACCGTCGGCCCGGCCACCGCTGGTGGTGATGCGCGTGACGCGACTGCCGAGCAGGACAGTGGCACCGCGCTCGAGGGCGCGCTCGTGGACGGCGTCGCCGAGGCGCCGCAGGCCGCCGGTGACGTACCAACCGCCGAAGGCCTGCTCGACGAAGGGGACGGCCGCGAGGGCGGCGGGCGCGCGGCGCGGGTCGGAGCCGGTGTAGGTGGCGTAGCGGTCGAGCACCATCCGCAGCCGTGGGTCGCGTAGGTAGCGGCGTCCGAGGGCCCGCAGCGACCGGCCGGGGGCGATCGCGGCGATGTCGCGGGGCTGGGTGATGGCGAGCTTCGCGAGCTGCGGCGCGCCGCCGAGGGCCCGCTCCAGGAAGGGCTCCCGGCTCGCGTCCCAGACCTGCCGGGCGCGGGCCGTGAAGGCCCGCCAGTCGTCCCCGGCGCCTGCGCCCAAGGCCTCGTCGAGGCGGGCGCAGTGGACGTCGAGGTCGTTGCTCGCGTCGAAGCTGGCTCCGTCGGCGAAGCGGTAGCGCGCGATCGGGTCGAGGGGCGTCAGCTCGAGGTCGTCGGGCCAACCGCCGGTCGCGGAGAACAGGTCGTGGAAGACCGACGGCATCGTCACGAGCGACGGACCGGTGTCGAAGCGGAACGTGCCTGCCGGGGTCTCGTGCTCGACCAGCCCGAGCTTGCCGCCAACGGTGTCGGCCGCCTCGCACACGACGACGTCGTGCCCGAGCGTCGCGAGGCGCGCGGCTGCGGCGAGGCCGCCGACACCGGCCCCGATCACGACGACGCGACTCACAGCGCCCGTCCCTTCCAGGTCAGGGAGCCGCGGCGGTGCAGCACGTGCGACCGCACCGTCAGGGCGGCCAGGGCAGCCACCGACACCGGGTGCAGAGCCGCGTCGGGCCAGGAGCGAGAGCCGGTACGACGAGCCGCGACGACCCTGCCCGCGACACCGGCGGCGTAGGCGATCTGCCCCGCCCGCGACCCGCGCAGGGCGGCGATGGCGGGCGCGACGTAGAGCACCGCGAGCATCGCGGTGGTCGCCGGCGGCACGGTGTGGAGCGACTTGGAGTAGCCGTCGACGAGGGCGCCGAGGTCGTCGTACATCCGGCAGGTGGCGAGGGCGGTGCCATCGACGACCCCACCCGTGCCACCGCTGCGCTTGACCGCGCGCAGCAGCTCGACGTCCTCGACGACCGCGGCGCGCACCGCGGCGTGGCCGCCGGCCCGGTCGTAGGCGTCACGCCGGACCGCGAGCAGCTGGCCGTTGGCGGCCGACAGCGACGGGCGGGGGCTCCGCTCGGCGAGCCGCAGCGGCAGGAAGGTGAGCCACGACCACTGCAGCAGCGGCTGCACGAGCCTGGTCGCGCCGGGGGAGTCCTGACGCGGGTAGGGGCTGACCAAGTCGAGACCTGACTCGTCGAGGCAGGCGACGGTGGCCGTGACGGCGTCGTCGGCGAGCACGACGTCGGCGTCGACGAAGACGAGGACGTCGCCGGTGGCAGCCTGTGCCAGCTGGTGGCACGCGTGGGGCTTGCCGTGCCACCCGGGTGGCACGTCTCCTCCGGTGAGCAGCCGCACCCGTGGGTCGTCGCCGCAGGCCCGGCGCACCACGTCGGAGGTGCCGTCGGTGGACCCGTCGTCGAGCACGAGCAGCTCGTGGAGGTCCTGGCGCAGCAGGGCGCGCAGGCACGGCTCCACGCGGTGGGCCTCGTCGCGCAGGGGCAGCAGGACGGACACCCGGTGGTGGTGGGGCCGTGCCACGGGCACCCGCAGCAGTCGCGCGTTGACGACCGTGTGGGCGGTCAGGGCGGCGACGGCGAGAGCGACCGCCCTCACCGGGTGAGCCTGCGCAGCCAGGGCACGACCGTGACGCCCATGCCGATGCCGCCGACCAGCGCGACGCCGGGCCGCCCGAAGAAGACCGCGTTGGCGAGCACCGACGACAGGTAGGTCCAGGCGAGCAGCAGGGTCGGCGCGCGGTCGTCGGCAGCCCGGCGGGGGAGCAGCTGCAGGGCGGCCATGAGGACGACCGCGACGACGAGCCAGCCGGCGAAGTTGCTGACCGGGATGCCGGGCACCCCGGGCAGAGCGGGGGTGGGGTCGGCCCAGGACCAGTGGCCCGCCTCGACCATCTGCGGGTCGAGGAAGAGGTCCCAGCCCGCGAGCATGGCGCCGCTGACGAGCGCGGCCAGCCACGGCGAGCGGGTGAGCGCCTGACCGGCGAGCAGGCACGGGTAGGCCATCATCGACCAGGCGAGGGGGATGACGACGGGTACGCCGAGCAGCTGCCAGCCGAGCGTGTCGGCGTAGGAGTAGTCGCCGAAGGGCAGCCCGGTGCGGGTGCCGACCGACTCGGCGAGCAGGCCCCCGCCGGCGGTCACGGGGACCATGAGCGCGGCCCAGCCGGCGCCACGGGTCACCGCGGCGTGCGTGGCCGACGCGGCGAAGAACACGACGACGGTGACGACCGTGAGGACGTCGCGGGGGTGCCCGTCGACGAGCGGGTAGGCGACCTGCAGGAGCACGGTCGCCGCGGCGAGCAGCAGTGGCACCAGGGTCGTGACGGGGAGGCGCGGCGCTGTCTCCCGCACCGTGGCTGTCACGTCGGCCAGCCTAGTGAGGCCGGGTAGCGGCGACGAGCCCGCGCCCGGTCAGGACCTCTGGCCGGGCGGATGGCCGATCAGGCGCGGCAGGGCCGTCAGGCGCTGCGACGGGCGACGGCGAGCACGTCGCTGCGCTCGGTCCCACAGAGGTTGCCGAAGGCGCGCTCCTGGGCCCGGAAGGCGCGGGTCGCGCGGCGCTCGGCGGTGAAGGTCGACCAGGCGCTGCGGGTGGTGCCGGCGAACCGGCTGCGGGCGGCGCCGACCGGTGAGGTGAGGGTGCTCTGGGTGTCGACGGTGGTCGTCGTCATGGGTGCGCTCCTGGGTGCTCCAGCTCTTGTGCACTGGATGCATCAATTCTCGGCAGCCCAATCCTGCGGTGCCACCCAGGATGCTGTGATCGCTCCCACAGCGACGCCGCGCTGAGCGTGCGGCGAGAGCCAGGTCACACGCCCTGGGGTGCCATGGCCTTGCGGAGGCGTTGCACGGCGGTGCGCAGGGCGGCCTGGGCCATCTCCCCGTGCTCCTCGAACCAGCCGGGGACCTCCTCGACGAGGTCGTCGTAGGCCTCCTCGATGTCGTCGCCCTGCAGCGCCTGGCCGACGTGGGGGGCGTCGAGCAGCAGGTGCCACAGCTCGGAGACCTCGGCGGTCGGGGGTGGCGTCGTACCTCCGGCGAGCCAGCCGTCGAGGTCGAGGTCGACCTCGTCGGGCAGGTCGTCGAGCATCGTCAGCCCGTGCTGCTGGGCGTAGTGCTCGAGGCCGGGGCGACCCGGCCAGACGAGCACCTTGCCGCCGACCGCGAGCAGCGAGTCGGTGTCGTCGTCGACGACCCAGCCGGCGGACCAGCGGGTGCCCTTGTCGACGAGCAGGACCTCGTAGACGTCAGCCACGGGAGACCGCCTTCCTGATCCGGGCGAGCGGTGATGGGTTGCGGTCGGCGAGGACGACGCCGGCGGCGGAACGCCCGCTGGCACCGAACACGCCGCCGCCGGGGTGCGTCGACGCGCCACACAGGTAGAGCCCTGCCACGGACGGTACCGAGTAACCGGCCAGCTCGGGCATCGGGCGCCACAGGAACATCTGGTCGAAGGCCATCTCGACGTGCATGACCTGCCCCTGGCGCAGGCCCAGCTCGCGCTCGAGGTCGAGCGGGGTCTGCACGTGCATCTGCTCGACGGAGGACGCGAAGCCGGGCGCGACCCGGTCGACGGCCTCGACGAGCTTGGTGCCCTCGCGCTCGCGGATGGAGTCCCAGTCCTCGCCGTTGGAGAGCTCGTAGGCGTGCCACTGCCCCCAGACGGTGACGTTGTGCTTGCCGGGCGGCGCGATGGTGTCGTCGAAGGAGCTGAAGGTCATCGCGAGCACGGCCGGGTCGGTCGGCGGCCGGCCGGCGAGGTAGTCGCCGTGGGCCGCGCGCAGGAACTGCCGCGACGGCGCGATGAGCTGGATCGAGCGGTAGGTCTCCTCGGTCGCGGCGGCGTAGCGCGGCAGGTCGTTGGTCGCGAGCCGGGCGACCATCCCGATGCCGTTGCCGACCCGGATCGACCGCCGGGCCCGCTCGGCGAGGTCGCGGGGAACCCCGTCGCCGAGCAGCTCGAGGGTGGTGAGGACGTGGCAGCCGGCGACGACGGTGCCGGCCGCGAGGTGGTCGCCGGACTCGGTGAGGACACCCGTCACACGGCCCGAGGAGGTCGTCACCGCGGCGGCTCCGTCACCGAGGCGGACCCGACCGCCGTAGGACTCGAAGCGCCTCTGCAGGGCCTCCGACAGCATGCCACTGCCGCCCTTGGGGTGGCCCGGCGGCTTGAGGTGCATGACGGTGTTCCAGCCGACGAGGTCGGCGGTGGCGACCTCGTGGGTCGGCGGTCCGGACTGCGCGCCCATCCAGGCCAGCGCGGTCTTGAGCCGCTCGTCGTCGAAGTGCTCGTCGAGCAGCGAGTCGCCGGTGGTGAGGAACTGCCGCGACAGCTCGAGCCCGTCGAGGCCGGTGGACGTGCCCACGCCCCACAGGGTCCGGCCGAGGTGCATCGGGGTCGGGGCACCCTGGAAGGCCTCGAAGACGCGGAGGTTGCGGGCCGACCAGTCCTCGACGAAGCGCTGGTAGGCGTCGGCGTCCTTCGCCCCGCAGACCGCCTCGATGGAGGCGCACGTGCGGGCCAGGTCGACGTGGAAGTGGATCCCCTCATCCCCGAAGGGCGCGAAGCCCCAGGGGTCGAGGTCCTGGTACTCCAGGCCGCACTCGTCGAGCCGCAGGTCCTCCACGATGCCGGTGTGGCGGACCATGATGTGCGCGCTCGAGCCGCGGTCCATCCGGTAGCCGGGGAAGCGCTCGACCGTCGACACCGCGCCGCCCACGACGGTGTCGCGCTCGACGACCTCGACGGACAGGCCCTCGCGGGCGAGGTAGCAGGCAGCGACGAGGGCGTTGTGGCCCGCGCCGATCACGATCACGTCGAGGGGCACGGGATCAACCTAGGGCGAGCCCCAGCACGGCGAAGGACCGAGGGTCACCGGGGAAGCGGAGGTCGCGGACGAGGTCGACCCAGCCACCCGCGCGGTAGAAGGCGCGCGCCCGCGTCTCCGCGTCAGGGGTCGTCAGGACAGCGGTCCCCGAGCGCCCGGACAGCAGCGCGTCGAGCAGCGCTCGTCCGGTGCCGGTGCCCTGGTGGCTCGGCAGCACGTGCAGCTCGCAGACCTCGAAGGCCCCGTGCAGCCACCGCTGAGCGGTCTCGCGCGTCATCGCCGCGTCGACCTGGTCGTGCCACCACTGGCCGCGCTCGCCGACGTAGCCGTAGGCGACGCCCACGAGCAGGTCGCCGTCGTGCGCCGCGACCGCCGCCAGGCCTCGCCGGTCGAGGTGGCCGGTGACGATGCTGCGCCGTGCCCGCGCGACCCGCCGGTCGACGCCCATCGCCGCGGCGTAGACGTCGAGCAGGGCGTCGCGGTGGTCGGCGAGGTCCTGCCGCGACCAGGTCGTGACGGCCGTCATGCCAGCGGGTCCCGGCCGGCGAGGGTGCCCGCGCTCGACAGCACGGCGAACCGGGCGAACAGCTCCTCGGCGTACCAGCCCTCGACGGGGGTGCGCGCGACGACCTCCTGGTGGGCGGGGTCGCGGTGGGCGAAGTCGCGCAGCGCCGTCGCGGACTCCCACAGGCTGAAGGTGCCCTGCAGCCCGACCGGTGCCTCCCCGATGCCGACCGCGGCGCGCAGGCCGGGGTGCTGGTGCAGCGCGGCCGACACCGGCGGGACGGCAGACCAGAAGCGGGCCGTGCGGGCCGGTCGCAGCCGGGCGCGGGTGAGGGCGGCGACGGGACCGTCGTGGCGCACCGGCACCGGCGCGCCGAAGGGCTCGCGACCGCTCCAGCGACCGGTCGACACCAGTGGCCGCAGGTCGCAGCGCCAGGTCTCCTCGGCGATCGCCGCCCAGTCGCGGGCCAGGTCGCTGCGGTCGAAGGACGAGGCGTACGACGGGTCGGTCCACGTCGTGAGGAGTGCCCAGGTCCGCGGGTCGGCGTCACGGGCGGTGAAGGTCCGCCCGTCGCCGGTCCCGAGCAGCTTGGCGAAGCGGACCCCGGGCAGGCGTCGCGCCCGACCGCGGTCGGTGGCCATCCGGCGCAGCGCCCGGGCGGGGCTCGTCACCCGCCAGACGTGCAGCGTCACGAGCGGGGGGACCGGCTCGCTCACCCGGCGACCTGCGCCGCCTGCCCGCCGGTCAGGCGGAGGAGCTCGTCGTAGCTGGTCGGGAAGACCGCGTGCGGGTGGCCGGCGGCGGCCCAGACGACCTCGTGCTCGGCGAGCGCGACGTCGACGAGGGTCCGCAGGGGAGCGGGGTGGCCGATCGGGGCGACGCCGCCGATCGCGTAGCCGGTGGCGCTGCGCACCAGGTCGGCGTCGGCCCGGCCCAGGGCGGCGACACCGAGCAGCGCGCCGGTGACGGCCGGGTCGACGCGGTGGCCGCCGCTGGTGAGGACCAGCACCGGCTCGTCGCCCGCGGTGAAGACCAGCGAGCTCGCGATCGCACCGACCTCGCAGCCCAGCGCCGCCGCGGCCTCGGCAGCGGTGCGGGCGCTGTCGGTCAGCTCGCGGACCTCACCGGTGGCGCCGGCGGCGCGCAGCAGTCCCGCGACGCGCTCGACGGTGGGGTGCACGACGCCGAGCCTGCCAGACCTCTCGGGAAGCGCGCGCCGGACGGCGGTGTTGACTCAGACCGTGGAGCTGCGTGACATCGCCGAGCAGGCGGGCCGGGACCTCGAGGAGGCCTCGGCCCAGGACGTGCTGCGCTGGGCCACGTCGACCTTCGGCGACCGCTTCGCGATCGCGTCGTCGATGGGCGACGGGCTGATGGCCCACCTCGCGTCGTCGGTCGCCTCCGGCGTCGACGTCGTCTTCCTCGACACCGGCTACCACTTCGCCGAGACGATCGGCACCCGCGACGCCGTCGACCAGGTCTACGACGTGACCGTCCGCACGGTGCTGCCGCTGCTCACCGTCGCCCAGCAGGACGCCGAGCACGGCGCCGAGCTGTGGCGCCGCGACCCCGACGCCTGCTGCGCGATGCGCAAGGTCGAGCCGCTCGAGCGCGCGCTGGCTCCCTACGACGCGTGGGCGTCCGGTATCCGCCGCGACGAGTCACCGACCCGCGCCACCACCGGCGTCGTCGAGTGGGACGCGCGGCGCAGCAAGGTGAAGGTCAACCCGATCGCGGCCTGGACCCAGGACGACGTCGACACCTACGTCGCCGAGCACGGCGTGCTCGTCAACCCGCTCGTCGACGACGGCTACCCCTCGATCGGCTGCGCCCCCTGCACGCGCCGGGTCGCGCCGGGCGAGGACGCCCGCTCCGGTCGCTGGGTCGGCGCCCAGAAGACCGAGTGCGGCCTGCACGTCTAGCGCGTGCTGTAGAGGACGTGCCGTCGGATCGGCGACCCCTCCGCAACCCGCGGGTGGTCGAACTCGCGGACCCGCCGCATCCCGAGCCGCTCCATCACCCGCCACGAGCGCTCGTTGACGACGGCCGTGAAGGAGAGCACCTCCGGTGCGTGCTGCAGCCCGAACCGCAGCGCCGCGGCTGCGGCCTCAGTGGCGTAGCCGTGGCCCCAGGCCCATCGCTCCAGCCGCCAGCCGACCTCGAGGTCGCGGCCGCCGAGCACATCGGTCCACATCAACCCGTCGAAGCCGGCGAACCGACCGTCGACCTCGACCGCCCACAGCCCGAAGCCGTGCTCGGCGAAGTGCGCCTCCACCCGGGCGGCGAAGGCGTCGGCCTGCTCGCGGGTCAGGGGAGCCGGGAAGTGCTCCATGACGACCGGGTCGGCGCACAGCTCGGCGAACGGCTCCCGGTCGGCAGCCACCCACTCCCGCAGTACCAGCCGCTCGGTCCGGATCACGGGGCGCACGCTACGACGCGACGCCCCGGCGTACACGGTCATCCGGCGTCCGGGGCTGGGCGGCCGGTGGTGCCGACGTAGGACAGCCGGAAGACGCGCAAGCAGTCGTCGCAGGTCCACTGGCCGTGACCGGCATCGGGGTCGTCGCCGAAGGGGCGCACCGACTCCTCGCCGCAGTAGGGGCAGTAGAACGGCGCGGCCCGCTCGCTCACAGCGACCCGGGGGTACGACGGGGCGTCACCGGAGCAGGGCCTCGTCGGCGTCGCGGGCCCACGTCGCGAAGCGCTGCCCGGGGGCGCGGTGCTCGAGGTAGGAGCGCAGCAGCCGCTCGACGTAGTCGACCGCCTCCTCGCCGGTGATCTTCAGACCGCGGGGCTTGCGGCCGAAGCCGGCGTCCTCGCCGAGCCGCCCACCGAGGTGGACCTGGAAGCCCTCCTGGTCGCCGACGATCGAGCCCTTGAGCCCGATGTCGGCGGTCTGGAAGCGCGCGCAGGAGTTGGGGCAGCCGTTGACGTGGATCGTCACCGGCTCGTCGAAGTCGGGGAGTCGCTGCTCGAGCGCGGTGTAGAGGTCGACCGCGCGGACCTTGGTCTCGACGATCGCGAGCTTGCAGAACTCGAGGCCGGTGCAGGCCATCGTGCCGCGGCGGAAGCGCGACGGCCGGACCCGCAGGTCCTCGCCCTCGAGAGCCGTGACGAGCTCGGCCACGGACTGCTCGGGCACGTCCAGCACGACGAGGCCCTGCTGGGCGGTGGTGCGGACGCGCCCGCCGCCGAGCCGCTCGGCGAGCTCGGCGACCCGCTGCAGCTGGGTGCCGGAGGTGCGGCCGGCCCGCGGCACGACGCCGACGTAGGACAGCCCGTCGGCCTGGCGGTGCACCCCGACGTGGTCGCGGTCCTCGGTTGGCGGCGTCGCGGGCGCGGGCCCGTCGGGCAGAGGCGCGGTGAGGTACTCCTTCTCCATCACCTCGCGGAAGCGCTCCGGACCCCAGTCGGCGAGCAGGAACTTCAGCCGGGCGTGGGTGCGCGAGCGGCGGTAGCCGTAGTCGCGGAAGGTCGAGCAGACACCGGCCCAGACCTCCTCGACGCGCGCCGGCTCGACGAAGGCACCGACCCGCACCCCGAGCTTGGGGTTGGTCGACAGCCCGCCGCCGACCCACAGGTCGTAGCCGGCGCCGAGCTCCGGGTGGACGACGCCGACGAAGGCGACGTCGTTGATCTCGTGGTTGCCGCAGTAGACCGAGCAGCCGCTGATGGAGGTCTTGAACTTGCGCGGCAGGTTGGAGAAGGCCGGGTCGCCGAGCCAGCGGTCGACGACGGCGGTGATGGACGCGGTCGCGTCGAGGACCTCGTGGGCGTCGACGCCCGCGAGCGGGCACCCGAGCACGACGCGGGGCGTGTCGCCGCAGGCTTCCGTCGTACCCAGTCCGACGGCTCCGAGCTCCTCCCAGATCGCAGGCACGTCCTCGATCCGGATCCAGTGCAGCTGGACGTTCTGGCGGTCGGTGACGTCAGCGACGTCACGGCCGTAGCGCTCGGCGATCGACCCGATGACGCGCAGCTGCTCGCTGGTGAGCAGGCCGCCGTCGATCCGGACGCGCAGCATGAAGAACGGCGCCTCGAGCTCCTCGGGCTCGAGCACCGCCGTGCGGCCGCCGGGGATGCCGTCGGCGCGCTGGGTGTAGAGGCCGTACCACCGCAGGCGACCGCGCTTGTCGGCGCCGTCGATCGAGTCGAAGCCCTGCTTTGCGTAGATGTCGATGACGCGGTCGCGCACCGTGAGCGGGTTGCTGTCCTTCTTGACCTGCTCGTTGGCGTTGAGCGGCTCGCGGTAGCCGAGTGCCCACTGCCCCTGTCCGCGCACGGCGGGCATGGCTGTCTCCTACTGGATCGGGTGTGTGACGGGAGGTCTAGCGCTGCTGCGGGCGGGCGGAACAGATCGCCGACGCGGTGCGCTTGAGGTCGACGTGACGTCGACTGGTCAGCAGGAGGAGCACCCGGCAAGGGTCGCACAGGACCCTGCGTGGCAGCATCGTGACGGTCGTCTCGCCGCGGGGCGGTCCCACTCAGCGGGTCGCGCCCCGAACCGCGGATGAGAACACGTTCTAGTCTGATCGCCCTACCCGTCCCCGCAGGAGGACTCCCGTGACCGCCCTGGACGAGCGCGTGCCGTCGGCGCCCGAGCCGCTGCGCCCCGGCGCCACCGTCTGGCTCACCGGGCTGCCGAGCGCCGGCAAGACGACCCTCGCCACCGCGCTGTCGACGCGGCTGGAGGGGCGCGTCGAGGTGCTCGACGGCGACGAGGTCCGCGAGTTCCTGAGCAAGGGCCTCGGCTTCACCCGGGAGGACCGCGACACCAACGTGCTGCGCATCGGGTGGGTCGCCGCGACGCTGGCCAAGCACGGCGTGCTCGTGCTCGCCAGCGTCATCAGCCCCTACGCCGAGACGCGCGCGGCCGTGCGCGCCCTGCACGACGAGCGCGGCGCCGGCTTCGTCGAGGTCCACGTCGCGACGCCCGTCGAGGTCTGCAGCGAGCGTGACGTCAAGGGCCTCTACGCCAAGCAGGCCAGCGGCGAGATCAACGGCCTCACCGGGGTCGACGCGCCCTACGAGCCGCCCACCGACCCCGACGCGGTGGTGCCCACCCACGAGCAGTCCCTCGACGAGTCCGTCGCGCAGCTGCTCGCGGTGCTCACCGCGAAGGGCCTCGCATGAGCACCCGCGTGCAGGAGGCCCTCGACCAGCTCGACGTGCTCGAGGCCGAGAGCATCCACGTGATGCGCGAGGTCGCCGCGGAGTTCGAGCGGCCGGCGCTGCTCTTCAGCGGCGGCAAGGACTCGATCGTCATGCTGCGGTTGGCCGAGAAGGCCTTCCACCCGGCGAAGATCCCCTTCCCGCTGGTCCACGTCGACACCGGGCACAACTTCGACGAGGTGCTCGCCTTCCGCGACAAGCGGGCCGAGGAGCTCGCCGCCCGGCTCGTGGTCGCGAAGGTCCAGGACGACATCGACGCCGGTCGGGTCCGTGAGGTCCCGGGCGGTCTGCGCAACCCGCTGCAGACCACCACCCTGCTGCGGGCCATCGAGGAGGGTCGCTACGACGCGGTCTTCGGCGGCGCCCGTCGCGACGAGGAGAAGGCCCGCGCCAAGGAGCGGTTCTTCTCCTTCCGCGACTCCTTCGGGCAGTGGGACCCGAAGAACCAGCGCCCCGAGCTGTGGGACCTCTACAACGGCCGCCACAACAAGGGCGAGCACATCCGGGTCTTCCCGCTGTCGAACTGGACCGAGCTCGACGTCTGGCGCTACATCGCCCGCGAGGGCATCGAGGTCCCGTCTATCTACTACGCCCACGAGCGCGAGGTCTTCGAGCGCGACGGCATGCTGCTCGGCGTCACGCCCTTCAGCGAGCCGCGCGACGGCGAGACGGTGACGACCCGCGTCGTGCGCTACCGCACCGTCGGCGACGCCTCGTGCACGGGCGCGGTGCTGTCACCGGCGAGCACCCCCGACGAGATCATCGACGAGGTGTCGGTGACCCGGCTGACCGAGCGCGGGGCGACCCGCGCCGACGACCGGGCGTCGGAGGCAGCCATGGAGGACCGCAAGAAGGAGGGGTACTTCTAGTGAGCGGCCTGCTGCGCTTCGCCACTGCCGGCTCGGTCGACGACGGGAAGTCCACCCTCATCGGGCGGCTGCTCTACGACAGCAAGAGCGTCTTCCAGGACCAGCTCGAGTCGGTCGAGCGGACCTCCGCCGACCGCGGCGACGACTACACCAACCTCGCGCTGCTCACCGACGGCCTGCGGGCCGAGCGGGAGCAGGGCATCACGATCGACGTCGCCTACCGCTACTTCTCGACCCCGGCGCGGTCCTTCATCGTCGCCGACACCCCCGGCCACGTGCAGTACACCCGCAACATGGTCACCGGCGCCTCGACCGCCGACCTCGCGCTGGTCCTCGTCGACGCGCGCAAGGGCGTCATCGAGCAGACCCGCAGGCACGCCTCGCTGTCGGCGCTGCTGCAGGTCCCGCACCTCGTCCTCGCGGTCAACAAGATGGACCTCGTCGACTGGGACCAGGCCGTCTACGACCGCATCGTCGCGGACTTCCGCGCCTTCGCTGCGCACCTCAAGCTGCCCGACGTCGTCGCGATCCCACTCGCCGCGCTGTCCGGCGACAACGTCGTCGACCGCAGCGAGCACACCCCCTGGTACGACGGGCCCACGCTGCTGCACCACCTCGAGACGGTGCCGGTCGAGCGCGGGGGAGCGGCCACCCGTGGCGCCCGTTTCCCGGTGCAGTACGTCATCCGCCCCATGTCGGTCGAGCTGCCCGACTACCGCGGCTACGCCGGCACCCTCGCCACGGGGACGCTCGCACCCGGTGACGAGGTCGTCGTCCTCCCCTCGGGCAAGCGGACGACGGTCGCGTCCATCGACGTCTTCGGCGGCTCGCTGCCCTCGGCGGTCGCCGGCCAGGCCGTGACCGTCCGGCTCACCGACGAGGTCGACGTGTCGCGCGGTGACATGCTCGTCGCCGCCGACGACCAGCCCGCGGTCGCGTCGACCTTCGAGGCGACCGTGTGCTGGATGGCCGAGGAGCCGTTGCGGCCAGGCCAGAAGCTGCTGCTCAAGCACACGACCCGCACTGTGAAGGCCCTCGTCGCGGACCTGCACGACCGCCTCGACGTCGAGTCGCTCACCCGCTCCACGGCCAGCGAGCTCGGCCTCAACGACATCGGCCGCGTGACCCTGCGGGTGGCCCAGCCGGTCTTCACCGACGACTACGTCGTGGACCGCCGCACCGGTGCCTTCGTGCTGGTCGACGAGGCCACGGGCAACACCCTCGGCGCCGGCATGGTCGGCTCGACGCTCGGTCTCGAGGTCGCTCCCGCCTGACCGGACCACCGCACGGCAGGATGGGCGAGTGCGGGTCTCGGCGCGGGCTGACTACGCGGTCCGTGCTGCCGTGGAGCTGGCTGCCCGGCCGGGGCTCTGGACCAAGGCGGAGGCCATCGCCGACGCGCAGCGGTTGCCGCTGCCCTTCCTGCTGCAGACCCTCAAGCAGCTGCGCGTCGAGGGCGTCGTTGCGGCCAAGCGCGGCGCCGAGGGCGGCTACCGGCTGACCCGGCCCGCCTCGGAGGTGACGGTCGCGGACCTGGTGCGGGCGGTCGACGGACCGCTCGCCAGCGTCGCCGGCACGCTGGTCGAGGACCTGGAGTACGACGGCAACGCCGCTGCGCTGCGCGACACGTGGGTGGCCCTGCGGTGCGCCATCCGCAGCGTGCTGGTCGGGGTCACGCTGGCCGACCTGCTCGGCGGTGAGCTGCCACCCCTCGTCGGTCAGCTGCTCGCCGGCGACGACGCCTGGACCACCGACCCGGGGGTGCGTCGGCGCTTCGAGGCCCGTCGCGAGCCAGGTGTCGGGTGACGCAGGCCACACACCCGTCAAGTTGACAGGGATGGTCCACAAAGGCAGCCTCACGGTGTGACTCCGCAGAGCTCTACCTGGGTGCCCATGTGGGCGACCCGTCGCGGGCACCTGTTCGACCAGGTCTGTTGCGGCAGCTGAGCGACCGGTCGTGAGCTGAGGCGCACTGCGCCCGCCGACCGCCCTCCTGTCCGTTCCCGCGCACCCCGTCGGCATGACGGCGCGCTGCGACCGTGCCGAGTCCCGGTCGCGTCCCTGGAAGGCCCGCATGCACCCCCGACCCGCGAGGGCTGTCCGTGCCCTCGTCGCCCTGGCCGTGTCGGCCCTGGCCCTCAGCGGCTGCAGTAATGGGCCCGACGCGAACGCGTCGGGCCCACTCGACGAGCTTCGGCTCGGCTACTTCGCGAACGTCACGCACGCCTCCGCCCTCTACGGCATCGCGAGCGGCGAGCTGCAGCGGGCGCTCGGCAGCACCGTGCTCCGGACCTCCACCTTCAGCGCCGGGCCAGCGGCCATCGAAGCCCTGCGGGGCGGTGCCCTCGACGCGGCCTTCATCGGGCCCAACCCGGCCATCAACGGCTTCGGTCAGACCAAGGGCGAGCTGCTGCGCATCGTCGCAGGGACGACCAGCGGCGGAGCGTCGCTCGTCGTGCGCCAGGGCATCACGAGCGTCGAGGAGCTGGCCGGCAGGAAGGTCGCCACACCGCAGCGGGGCAACACCCAGGACGTGGCGGCGAAGGCCCACTTCGCCGACCGGGGCGTCGACGTCACCGTCGTCAACCAGGACAACGCGCAGACCCTTGAGCTGCTGCGCTCTGGCTCCATCGACGGGGGGTGGGTGCCGGAGCCGTGGGCATCCCGGCTCGTCCTCGACGGCGGCGGCACGGTGCTCCTCGACGAGGCCACGCTGTGGCCGCGGGGGCAGTTCGTCACGACCCACCTCGTGGTCCGCACGGACGTCCTGCGGGACCACCCCGAGACCGTCGACGCGCTGCTGCGGGGCCTCATCGCGGTCACCGACGTCGTGGCGACGACGTCGCCCGCGGTGCAGGCGAAGGTCAACGAGCAGGTCCTCGCCGACACCGGCAAGCAGCTTCGTCCCGAGGTACTCGCCTCGGCCTTCGCACGGCTCACCCCCACGATCGACCCGATCGCGACCTCGCTCCTCGAGACCGCGAAGGACGCGCAGGCCGTGGGCGTCCTGCGCCCGGTCGAGCTCGCGGGCATCTACGACCTCCGACGGCTCAACGCGCTGCTGGCCGCCGCCGGCAGGCCGACCGTCTCCGACGCTGGGCTGGGAGCCTCATGACCGTCCTCGACACCGTCCTGCGCCGCGGCGCGGCGACCCCCGACACTGGGAGCATGAGCGCACCCGCGGTCTCCGTGCGCGGGCTGACCAAGCGCTTCGGCACCGGTGCCGTCGTGCTCGACAACGTCGACCTCGAGGTCGCACCGGGGGAGTTCCTCTGCGTCCTCGGTGCGAGTGGCTGCGGCAAGTCGACGCTGCTCAACCTGCTGGCCGGCCTCGACGTCCCGACCGCGGGCAGCGTCGACGTACCCGGTCACAAGCCGGCCCTGATGTTCCAGGAGCCGGCGCTGTTCCCCTGGCTCACCGCCGCGGAGAACGTCGAGCTCGCCCTGCGCCTCAACGGCGTGGGCAAGGCTGCGCGCAGGGCCCGGGCCCAGGAGCTGTTGGCGCTGGTGCGGCTCGAGGAGGCCGGCGCCAAGCGCCCGCACGAGCTGTCCGGTGGCATGCGCCAGCGTGTCGCACTGGCCCGGTCGCTGGCCCAGGATGCCAAGGTGCTGCTCATGGACGAGCCCTTCGCGGCGCTCGACGCCATCACCCGGGACGTGCTGCACGACGAGCTGACCCGCATCTGGTCCGAGGTCGGGATCACGGTCGTCTTCGTCACCCACAACGTGCGCGAGGCCGTCCGGCTCGGACAGCGCGTCGTGCTGCTGTCGTCCCGACCGGGGCGGGTCGTGCGGGAGTTCGACGTCGACATCGACGGCACCCGTCGCATCGAGTCGCCTGAGGTCGCGGCGCTGTCGGTCGAGATCACCGAGCACCTGCGGGCCGAGATCCGCAAGCACGCCGGAGGGCTCGCGTGAGCACGCCCGTCGTCGACCGGGGCGGCGTCGACCTCGAGAAGGGACTCGATGCGCTCGAACTTGGGCCCGTCGAGCCGACCCGCTCGTGGTGGAGCAAGGCGCTGTCCAGCGCGGTCCCGCCGCTGCTCGCCCTCGGCTCCGTCCTGCTGGTCTGGCAGCTCGTCGAGCTGACCCGCGACCCCGACACCCTTCCGGGGCCCGCCGAGGTGTGGGCCGAGCTGCAGTACCAGTGGGACCTCGGGCGCATCCAGGAGAGCGTCACCACGAGCCTCCAGCGCGGCGCCGTCGGCTTCCTGCTCTCGGTCGTGATCGCGACGCCGCTCGGGCTGCTGCTGTCGCGCGTCAGCCTGCTCCGCCGGGCCTTCGGCCCGCTCATCAGCGGTCTGCAGTCGCTGCCGTCGGTCGCCTGGGTGCCGGCCGCGATCCTGTGGTTCCAGCTGTCGGAGGCGACGCTCTACTTCGTCATCCTCATGGGTGCGGTCCCGTCGATCATCAACGGCACCATCAGCGGCCTCGAGCAGGTGCCGCCGTTGTTCGCCCGCGTCGGTCACGTGCTCGGTGCCCGCGGCCTGACGCTCGCCCGCCACGTGCTGCTGCCCGCCGCGCTGCCGGGCTACCTCGGTGGCCTCAAGCAGGGGTGGGCGTTCTCCTGGCGCTCGCTCATGGCTGCGGAGCTCATCGCCACCTCGGGCGACCTCGGGCTCGGGCTCGGGCAGCTGCTCGACAACGCCCGGTCCGATGGTGTCATCGCCGGCGTCCTGGTGGGCATCCTCGCGATCCTGCTGGTCGGCATCGCCGTCGAGCTGCTGCTGTTCGCCCCGCTCGAGCGTCGGGTCCTGCGTCGCCGGGGCCTGCTCGCCGCCCGCTGACCGCGCGCTGAGAGGCTGGTCGGGTGACCGACCGCTACCCCCTGCACCTCGACCTCACCGGCCGCCGGGTCCTGGTCGTGGGGGCAGGGCAGGTCGGCGTACGACGGGCGCGGGCGCTGCTGTCCGCGGGCGCCGTCGTGACGCTGGTGGCCCCGTCCGCCGGGGAGGTCCCCGACGGCATCGCCCTGGTCGAGCGGGCGTTCCGGCCGGACGACGTCGACGGCTGCTGGCTCGTGGTCGCGGCCACCGGGGTCGTGGACGACGAGGTCGCCGCTGCGTGCGAGCAGCGGCACGTCTGGTGCGTGCGCTCCGACGACGCCTCGCTGAGCCCCGCGTGGGTGCCTGCAGTGGGCAGGCTCGACGACGTGGTCGTGTCCGTGACCGCGGGTCGCGACCCGCGACGCGCCACCGCGCTGCGCGACGCCGTCGTGCTCGCCGCCGAGACCGGCTCGCTTCCGCTGCGCAGGCACCGTGCCGGCACCGGCTCGGTGGCCCTGATCGGCGGCGGGCCTGGCGACCCGGGGCTGCTGACGGTGCGGGCCCGTCTGCTGCTCGCGCAGGCCGACGTCGTCGTGCGCGACCGGCTCGCCCCGGTGGTGGACCTCCCCGACGGCGTCGAGGTGATCGAGGTCGGCAAGAGCCCCCGCGGGCCGTCGTGGTCCCAGGGCGACATCGACCGCCTGCTGGTGGAGAAGGCACGGGAGGGGTTGTCCGTCGTACGCCTCAAGGGAGGTGACGTCCACGTCTTCGCCCGCGGCATCGAGGAGGTCGCCACCTGCACCGCCGCGGGCGTGCCGGTTGAGGTCGTGCCCGGGGTCTCGTCGGCGCTGGCTGCACCCACCCTGGCCGGCATCCCCCTCACGGCCAAGGGCGTCACGCAGTCCTTCACGGTCGTGAGCGCCCACCTCGCGCCCGGGGACCCCGCCTCCACCGTCGACTGGGACGCGCTGGCGCGCCTGGGCGGGACGCTGGTCCTGCTCATGGCGGTCGACCGGCTCGCCGCCTGCTGCGCGGCACTGGTGGCAGGTGGCCTGCCCGCGTCCACGCCGGTGGCCGTCGTCGAACGGGCCAGCCTCCCGACGCAGCGGCTGTCTGTCTCGACGCTCGCCGACGCGGGCTCCCTCGACGTGAGCGCACCAGCCGTCGTCGTCGTCGGTGAGGTGGTGGGATGGCGGGCGTGACGGTCCTGCTCGGCGTGGCGCACGGGTCGAAGACGCCCGCGTCGCAGGAGGTCGTCGAGGCGCTGATGGCTCGGGTCGCCGAGCTGCGGCCCGGGCTGCGGACGGTTCCGGCGTACGTCGACAACGCCAGCCCCTCGATCGCCCGGGCCCTGCGGGAGCTGGTCGCGCAGGGCGTGGACGACGTCGTCGTGCTGCCGCTGCTGCTGTCGCCGGCGTCGCACTCCAAGACCGACGTCGCCGCGTCCGTGCAGGCCGGGCGGATCGCGCACCCGGGCCTGCGGCTGCGCTACGGCCGTCCGCTCGGCCCGCACCCGGTGCTCGTCGACGTGCTCGCGCGCCGGCTCGCCGAGGCAGGCGTCACCGACGGTCCGGTGGTGCTCGCGGCAGGCGGGTCGCTCGACCCGGATGCCAACGCGCAGGTCGCCGCCACCGCGCGGCTGCTCTGGGAGGGGCGCGGCTTCGCGAGCGTCGACATCGCCTTCGCCTCGACGACCGGTCCGACCGTCGCCGAGGCCGTCACCCGACTGCGCGACCTCGGGGCCACCCGGGTCGCGCTCGCCCGCTACTTCCTCGGCCCCGGCTACCTGCCACGCCTGGTCGAGACGCAGGCCCGCTCGGTCGACGGCGTCGAGATCGTCGCCTCCGCACCGCTCGGCGCGTCCGACGGGCTCGCGGGACTGCTCGCCGGTCGCTACGACGAAGTCCTCGGCGGCGACACCCGGATGAACTGCGACGCCTGCGTCTACCGGATCGCGATGCCCGGCCGCGAGCAGGTCGTCGGGGCGCCGCAGCTGCCGCACAGCCACCCTGACGACGAGGTCTGAGCAGCGACCGACGCACCGGAGGCCTCAGCGACCCGCGCTGGACGCAGCCGGGACGTCTCGGTCGGTCGTGGTCGCTCTGGTGACCACCACCGACCGAGTCACCTGATCTCCCCGAGTTGCGGCTGAACCTGCCACACCCGGTCGTGCGTCTGGCTGCCGTGACACCGCCGAAGGGCGGTGCGGAGACGGGACAGTGATGAGCCACAGGTGCGTGGTGGTCGGGGCAGCGGTCGGACTGGCAGTCGGTCTGGCGGGGTGCAGCGCCGACGGGACGGCCCGGGTGTCGCTCGCCGACCCGACGGACGCGCGGCTCGGGAGGGTCGCAGGACCTCGTGCACGGCAGTCTGCGCGACGGGACCGTCACCCGGAAGGGCAGCGTCGCCGCCGACCCGAGCCGGGGGCGCGACGCATTCACCGACTACGGCATCGGGGACCTCGCATGGGTGGACCGCGGCACGGTCGCCGTCAGCGTCGCGGTCGAGAGCGACGACGGCCCCGACGTGAAGGTCGTCGACCTCAGCACCCGCCGCGGCTGGCTGGCCGCCCGGTCCTTGTCGCCGTCGGCGTCGGACGCCCGCGCGGGCTACCTCACCTACGACGGGATCCTCGGCGCAGCAGGCGGTTCGGCGCTCGCCGTCGAGCGCGGCAACTGGATGGACGAGCAGCGGGTGCCGTCGCGGGCGGTGCGGGTCGACCTGCGCGACGGCAGTGTCGAGCAGGTCGTCGCTGTGCCGGGCGAGCAGCGCGACGTCGTCGCGGTCAGCGGCGGCGCGCACGCGCTCTACGTCACCCAGGAGCGCGACGGCAGCGACCGGGTCGTGAGCCTGCGCTGGCCCGGCGAGGCCAAGGGCGGGCCGGTCACGGGCCTGCCGGCTGACGTCGTCATCGCGGTCGCCCAGCCCTGACCCGCGTGGAGATCGGCCCGCGCTGACAGGCGGTCCGCGGTCAGGCGTAGCGGCGTACGCCCTGGTCGTCGGTGGTGCGGGTCAGCGTGCCCTGCGCCGCCAGCAGGTCGAGGTGGGCGCCGGTCTCGAAGACGGCGAGCATCGCGTTGAAGGGGTCGAGGCTCGCGAGCTTGTGCTCGCGGCGCGTCCACCGCAGGACACCGGCCGCCTCGAAGGCGCTGGTCGCGCCCTGGTGGACCGCCGCGAGGCTCTGCTCGAGCCGGCGACCGTGGTGGGCGATGAGCTCGTCGACGCGGGCATGCACGGAGTCCGCGACCGGTCCGTGGGCGGGCAGCAGCACCGCGTCGGGCCGCTCGCGCACGACCCGCAGCGACGACAGGAACGCACCGAGCGGGTCCTCGGTGACGGCCGGCTCGAAGCCGATCGAGGGCGTGATCGTCGGCAGCACGTGGTCGCCGGTGAACATCACGCCGGCCGCGGTGTCGTGGAAGACCAGGTGCCCGGCGGTGTGGCCGGGCGTCTCGACGGCGTCGAGGACGCGGCCACCGGCCAGGGCGACCGGCCCGCCCGTGAGCCACTCGTCGGGGGACTCCCACTGCCCCTGGTCGACGCGGTGCCCGCGCATGAAGCTGCCCATCAGGTCGGCGAGCTCCACCGCGCCGTGGCAGGTGAGCTGCTCGAGCTGGTCGATGAGCGGCGAGCGGTCCGGCTGCTGCAGCAGGTCGAGGGTCGGCTTGTCGCCGAGCCCGAGCGAGACAGTGGTCCCGAACTCGCGGCGCAGCACCGGCCCCTGCGTGTAGTGGTCGCGGTGGACGTGGGTGACGAGGAAGCGCCGGATGTCGCCGAGACCGGCGCCGATCGAGGCCAACGCGGTCGCGAGCTGCTCGCGCGACTCCTCGATCGCCCAGCCCGCGTCGACGCACACCAAGCCGTCGTCGGTGGCGATCGCGTAGACGTTGACCGACCGCAGCCCGTCGTTGGGCAGGGGCAGCGGGATGCGGTGCACGCCGGGGGACACCTCGAAGGCGCCGGGCTCGGTCCAGTCGCTCATGGGGTAGTCCTACAGCACGGCCCGGGAATGCCGATGCCCGGGATGTGGTTGTCTGAAGACAGCAGCCCGCCATGCGGCTGCCTCGCGGGCTTCACCGCGAGTCCACCTGCTGACCTGAGAGTCGGCAGCACGAGAACCGCCCCGGGCACCGCGCGATCCCGCGCACCGCTGCACGGCAGGGGCCGCAGAGAGGAAGACCGATGAACGACTTCGGACCCTGGGACGACTGAGTCCCACCAGACGAGAGCACGACAAGACGTACGACGAGGGCCGCCCGGCACGACGCCGGGCGGCCCTTCGCGTGCGGGTCGGTCTCTGATCCCCGGATGAGCGACTCAGGCGCAGACGACGACGGTGACGGCGAAGCCGCCCGGGTCGGGCACGGTGACCCGTGCCGTGCCCGGGTGATCGGGTCTCACCTCGTACTGCCGACCGGGTGCGTCGGCGGTCTGCACGAGCTCGACCGCGTCGCTGTCCGTGCGGGCAGGAGGGTCGCTGTCGTCGCCGGCCGCTCGCAGGTCGACCCGCGCGTCACCCGTGACGTGCACGATGCGCCCGTCGTCCTCCTTGGTCAGGACGGCGCGCGACGCCGCTGTGGCACACCCGCCGGCCGTCGTCGCGGTGGAGCGCGCGGTCCGGGTCGCGGACGGCGAGCTGACCAGGCTTGTCGAGCCGACGACCGCCGGCGACGCAGAGGTGCTCGTCGCGGACGGAGCGGTGGTCGTGGCTGCCGACGAGGGCGAGGTCGTCAGGGTGGCCGGCTCGGAGGAGGCGCTGCATCCCGCGAGCAGGACGGAGATGAGCAGCAGACCCGTGGTCAGGACGGCCGGGAGCCCCGGGGCGCGTGCGCCCCGGGACCCCGTGCTCAGGCCGGCGATCAGCCGCCGTCCCTCTGGTTGAGCCGCTCCAGCACCTTCTGCCCCTGCAGCAGGGCCTCGCGGCTTGCGGCCGGGTCGAGCCGGACCGACTCGGCGTTGCCCACCGCGGCGGCGAAGGTGCTGTCCAGTAGCCCGTCGCCGTCGGTGTCTACGGCCTCGTCGAGGTCGTAGGAGCCGTGCGCGAAGTTGATCCAGGCCGCGAGCAGCTGCGCGTCGAGCAGCTGGGTCGCGCTGCTGGTCTGCTTCGTGTTCAGCACGTCGGTCGCCTGCGACTGGGTGTCGACCGCCCGGGCCTCACTGAAGACGCCGCTGGCGTGCCGCGCGATCGCGAGGTAGCAGTCCAGCGTCGTGTCGTCGAGGTCGTTGGCGTTGCGCTGGCCCGGCGTCGCGTACTGGCTGTACCAGTAGCCCTTGCTCCGGGCCTTGTCGGCGTTGCCCTGGATGATGACCGCGATCGTGTCGGTCGCGACCCCGCTGTCGTCGTCCGCGACCCGCACCACGACGTCGTAGAGGCACGCGTCGCTGAAGACGTGGGTCGTGCTGTCCGTGACGAGTCGCGGCTGCACCGTCGGGCTCGGGTCGGGGTCGGTCGCGGGCGGGTTGACCAGCGAGTCCCGGGACTCATCAGGAGCGGGCGCCCCGTCGTCCCAGTCCCAGCTGGTCGTCAGGTCGTCGCTGCCAGGGTCGGTCGACGTCGTGCTGAAGGGCACGACCTCGCCGACGTGGACGACCATGGTCGGCACGCCCTGCAGCAGGACCGTGCCGCTCTCGTCGATCCCGGTGGTCGGCGCGATGTTGCCGACGGTGACGGGCACCGAGACCGAGCCCACACCGCCGTCGTCGTCGGTCACTCGCACGACCACGGTGAACAGCCCGTCGTCGCCGTACTGCTTGGTCGCGGCGAGCGTGCCGGTCGTCGCGACACCGGGTCCGCCGGGTGTGGTCGAGGCGATCGTGAGGGCCTCGAAGCCGTCGCCCGCGCCCCAGTCGACCTCGGCGGTGTGGGTGTCGAGCCAGCCCGGGTCGGAGAACGACGCCCCGAGGCTGAAGGTGTCGCCCTCGTCGAGCGTGGTGTCGAGGCCGCCGTCTGCGAGGACGGTCGGGGCGACGTTGCCGATGCTCGGCGTCGCCTGCTCGCAGGTCGAGGTGTCGTCGTCCGCGACGCAGGTGCTGATCGTCGGCGCGCCGTTGTCGCCGTAGTGGTGCTGGGAGCTGATCGAGAGGGTCGCGTCGGGACGCAGGTTCTCCAACCCGGACCCGGCTGCCTCCGACCCCGCGCCGTCACCCCAGTCGACGGTGGCGGTGAGCAGGTCGAGCCATCCCGGGTCGCTCCCGGAGCCGCTGACGGTCAGCAGCGAGCCCTCGAGCAGGACTCCGGAGAGCAGAGCCGAGACCGACGGCGCCACGTTGGAGACGGTGACCACCGCGCTGTCGGTGTCGGTCTCCCCGGCCTCGTTGGTGACCAGCAGCCCGACCGTGTAGGCGCCGTCTTGACCGACCTGCGTGAAGGTCGGAGTGGCCGACGAGGAGTCGTCGTAGGCGCCGTCGTTGTCGAGGTCCCAGGCGTAGGTGAGGCTGCCCGTGCTCGGGTCGCTGCCCGCGGTGCTCGACGAGCCGTCGAGGGCGACGTCGGTCCCCTCAGGGGTGGAGTAGGGCCCCCCGGCGTCGGCGGTCGGCGAGCACTCTGCCGGGACGTTCGTCCCCGGCGTCGCCGTCGCCTGCGTCGCGATCGCGTTGGTGCCCATCTCGACCGCGGCGAAGCGCGACCAGAGCATGCAGCGGTCGGCGCCGGCGTTGGTGGTGGCGTCTGCGGCGAGCATGCCGTCGCGGGCGTCGAGGTAGGTAGGCGACGTCGTGGTCGACTTCAACCCGTCCACCATGAGCTGGCGGAAGCGGTCGAGGCCCGGTCCGTTGCCGTAGCGGTCGCGCAGGGCGTCGAGCACGTCGAACATGACGGTGGCCCAGATCTGACCGTTGGCGTGCACGCCGCTCGCGCCGCTGAAGTCGCTGAACACCAGCGGGCTCGTGTCGTAGGCGACGCTGCGGATGCCTGTCGTGGTGTCGCCGGTGACGTACTCACCGATGATCGGGTCGTCCCAGTACATCATCGAGACGGTGTCGCTCCAGCCCTCGCCGAGCGAGCCTGCCTGCAGGCCGCTGCCGAAGTTGCCGTTGCCGACGAGGCGTTTGGACAGCCCGTGGCCGTACTCGTGCGCGATGACGTCGCCGTCGAGCGACCCGTCGCGCTGCGGTCGGCTGCCGTCCCAGAGGTACATCTGCATCCGGGGGCGCTCGCCGTCCGCGGGCGTGCCGAAGTTGGCGTTGTTCCGGCACAGGATCGGGTCGCCGTTGTTGTTCGTGCAGAGCTCCTCGGTGCCCGTGCCGTAGCCGTCGCGGGCCTCGGCGTTGACCGGGTCCCCACCCGCTCCGCCGTTGCCGAAGTTGTCGGTCTGGAAGTTGCGGAAGGCCTCGGTGAA
Organism: Mycobacteriales bacterium; assembly: GCA_030697205.1. Taxonomy (NCBI): domain Bacteria; kingdom Bacillati; phylum Actinomycetota; class Actinomycetes; order Mycobacteriales; species Mycobacteriales bacterium. The sequence goes on along the minus strand of JAUYQP010000007.1, from coordinate 14,014 downwards.
GCCCAGTCCGTAGAGGAAGTCGTGCATGAGGTTGGTGTAGTAGAAGAGCTGCGTGACGCTCGCGTCGCGGTCGGTCTCGACGTCGGTGCCTGTGGTGCTCCAGGCGTCGGTGAAGCCGTAGTCGAAGTGCTGGTCGGCGTTGACCGGACGCGAGCCTGCGTCGGCGGCGTCGTCCTCGTCGCGGTCCTCGTAGGCGTCGGCGTTGTTGCCGATCGTCGTGTCGCCGCTCACCCAGCCGGCGAAGCTCCGCTCAGCGCGCGGAGCGGACTCGTCGGGGTGCTCGCCGGGGAAGACCGTGCCGTGGGCGTCGGACTCCGCGTAGTAGTTGACCCGCTCGAGGACGCGTCCTGTCGAGGCGTCGACGTGGGTCTGCAGCCAGAGCCGGTCGGACAGCTCCGTGACGGTCTTCCATGCCCGCGTCACGCGACCGTCTGCCGCGGCCCACGTCACCTGCGTGGCGGTGAGGTCGCTCGGTCCGCGCACACCGCGGGCGACGGTGTTGACGAAGTGCGCCGTCCCGCTCGTGCCCGCGATAGGACGCAGCTCTGCGGGCCCGCTGACGTCGGCCGCGCGCAGGGCCGCGCGGACGGCACCCGCCGCGCCGAGGCGGTCGGCGCCGGTGGCCCTGGCCGACGCGACGAGCCGTCCCGTGACCGCGCCGAGGTGGCCGGCTCGGTCGAAGACGAAGGTCAGGTTGGAGCCGTCGACGACGCGGCCGGCGTCCCGCTGGGACAGCACGACGTGGGTGGTGCCGACCGTCGGTGTCGCGAGCACGTCCTCGACGACGACGCCGGCGAGGTCGGCGGCGGACAACCCGTAGAGGGCCCGGTGGGCGGCGACCCAGCCGAGCGCACCGGCCCCGAGGTCACCCGAGGTGATGCGAGCCAGTGCGCGCTCGCCGCGCAGCACCGACCGGGCGTGTCCGGTCTGGGAGTCGAAGCGGACCAGGGCTCCGGGGAGGCGTCGCGCTTCGGCGAGCGCGCCGGCGGCGGGGCCGTCGGGCGTTCGGCCTTGCTGGAGCTGGGCTGCGGCCGGCACCGCGGTGAGGCCGGTCAGCAGCGCGGTCACGGCGACCGCAGCTCGTCCTCTGGTCAGGTGTTCCCCCGTGCGACAGGCGGTGGGTGGGGGTCCCCGGGCAAGCAGGCCCGGCCCGCACTGCGGCCGCGACGGTAGGGCGGGTCGCCGCCCGTGACTGTCGGCCAGCCGACACTTTCGCCGGGTGTGTCACCACCTGGTCAGGCGCCTTGCCGCTCCTCGCCGGTGTCGAAGAACGCGTCGAGGTAGTCCTCGGTGTCCAGGTCGCTGTCGCGCATCAGCGAGAAGACCTCGCTGCCGTGGCCCGGGGCCTCGGCGAGTCGGTAGGCCTGGGCCAGCCCGAGGTAGAGCGCCTCGACGTCGTCGGCGTAGTCGACGGCCTCCTGCTCGGCCAGCGCGATCGCCGTGTCGAAGCCCGAGGCACGCCACAGCGTGACCCGCTCCTCGTAGGTCATCGCCTCGCCGTCCCCAGAGGTCGGCGCCGCTGTCGGCACGGCGAACACGCAGCGGACGGAGAACCAGTCGAGGGCGAGCTCCATCCGCGCACCCTAGGGCTGCGCGGCCGGTGCGACTAGGACGCGCCTCGCGAGACGTCGATCATCGTCTGCCGGTCGACGACCTTGACCCGCTCGCGAACGGTGCCGTCGGGCAGCTCGCCGTACGCCGCCCCCAGCTCCTTCTCGTGGGCGTCGAGGCGGTCCCAGCCCTCCCACGTCGTGTAGACGACGCCGCGGCTCTCGAGGAACTCCGTGACCGCCTCGAGCTGCGGCTCGGGGGCGCTCGGCAGCGACCCGAGGTCCTCGAGCAGGCTGCCGACGGTCTCGATCGCGTCGCCCTTGGTGTGGCCGATGAGGCCGACCGGACCGCGCTTGACCCAGCCGTTGACGTAGAGGCCCGGCAGGTGCGCGCCACTGATGTCGAGGACGCGGCCCTTGGCGTGCGGGACCACGTGGTTGCTGGAGTCCCACGGCAGGTCGACGAGCTCGCTGGAGCGGTAGCCGACGCAGCGGTAGACCGCCTGGACCGGCCAGTCCCGGACGACCCCGGTGCCGCGGACGTTGCCGTCACCGGTCAGCTCGGTGCGCTCGGTCCGGAAGCCCTCGACCTTGCCGTCGCCGGTGACCTCGACGGGGCTCTCGAAGAAGTGCAGCCACAGCTTGCGGGGCCGCTCGCCGACGCCGTGCTCGGCGGTGCGCATGGCGTAGCGCTCCAGCTCGCGGACCACCAGCTTGGTCTGGTTGTCGGAGTTGATCGCCGCGACGGAGCCGTCGTCGTACTCGATGTCCTCGGGGTTGACGAGGACCTCGACGTGGGGGGAGTGGTCGAGCTCGCGCAGCTCGAGCGGGGTGAACTTCGCCTGCGCCGGGCCGCGACGGGCGAAGACGTGGACCTCCTCGACGGGGGAGGCCTTGAGGCCCTCGTAGACGTGGGCCGGGATCTCGGTCTTGAGCAGCTCGTCGGCGGTCTTCGACAGCATCCGGGCGACGTCGAGACCGACGTTGCCGGCGCCGATGACGGCGATGCTGCGGGCCTCGAGTGGCCACTCGCGCGACACGTCGGGGTGGCCGTCGAACCAGCTCACGAAGTCCGCGCCGCCGAAGCTGCCGGGCAGGTCGATGCCGGGGACGTCGAGGTCGCGGTCTTTCTCGGCGCCGGTGGTGAAGACGATCGCGTCGTAGAAGCGCTGGAGGTCCTCGAGCTTGACGTCGACGCCGTACTCGACGTTGCCGAGCAGCCGGATCTGCGGCTTGCTCATCACGCCGTGCAGCGCGTTGACGATGCCCTTGATGCGCGGGTGGTCGGGCGCGACCCCGTAGCGGATGAGGCCGTAGGGGGCGGGCTGGCGCTCGAGCAGGTCGATCGCGACCTCGGTGCCCGACTTCATCAGCACGTCCGCCACGTAGACGCCGGCGGGACCGGCTCCGACGATCGCGACCCGCAAGGGGCGCTCGGGAGTGGGCTGCTCGGGCACGGGTCGCTCTTCCTTCAGGGGACGTCTCGGGTGCAACGCGGATGCACCTGTCGTTCGTCCCATGGTCGCAGTCCGGACGGGCCTTGACGACCTGTCAGGGCTGTGACCGGTGCCACTCGTGGGCGGCGTCAGAACAGCCGGTCGTCGGCGGTGGTGCGCGCGGACTCGTGGGCGAGCAGCCAGCGCTTGCGGTCCAGCCCGCCGCCGTAGCCGGTGAGGTCGCCGCTCGCGCCGATGACGCGGTGGCAGGGCACGACCACGGAGATCGGGTTGCGCCCGTTGGCGAGCCCCACGGCGCGCGACGCGCCCGCCACCAGCCCGAGCGACGCCGCGACCGCGCCGTAGGACGTCGTCGTGCCGTAGCCGATCTCGCCCAGCTGCTGCCAGACGCGCTGCTGGAACTCCGTGCCCTGGCAGAGGTCCAGCGGCAGCTCGAAGGTGGTGAGCTCACCCGAGAAGTACGCCGCGAGCTGCGCGCGGACGTCGTCGAACGCCGTGTCGTCGCGGTGCCAGGCCTCGTCCGGCCCGGACATGCCCTGGTGGGGCGTCATCCAGATCCCGCAGACCCCGCGGTCGGTGCGGGCCACGAGCAGGTCGTCGATCGGGCTCGGCACGACGGTCCAGCGGGTCACCGACGCAGTCTGCCGCGTGACGGGGCTACGGTCCGGGGATGACTGCTGAGAAGGCACGGACCCTGCGCGAGCTGCACCTCGCCCCTGCGCTGCTGCAGGTCGTCAACGTCTGGGACGCCGTGAGCGCGCAGGTGGTCGCGGGCGTGCCCGGCACGACCGCGCTCGCGACGGCGAGCCACTCGATCGCGGCGAGCCACGGCTACGCCGACGGCGAGAACATCCCGGTCGAGCTGATGCTGGACGCCTGTGCGCGAATCGTCGCGGCGGTCGACCTGCCGGTGAGCGCCGACCTCGAGAGCGGCTACGGCGACGTGCACGCGACCGTGCGCAGGGCGATCGGCATCGGGGTCGTGGGGGCCAACCTTGAAGACGGGATGCGGCCGCTCGCCGAGTCGGTGCACGCGGTCGAGGCGGCGGTGTCGGCGGGTGAGGACGAGGGCGTGCCGTTCGTGCTCAACGCGCGCACCGACGCGTTCGTGAAGCCGGGGGAGCCGGCGGAGCAACTCGCCGCGGCGATCGAGCGCGGCCGCGCCTACCTCGACGCGGGCGCCACCTGCGTGTTCGTCCCGGGTCGGTTCAGCGCCGAGGTGATCGGGTCGCTCGTCGAAGGCATCGGCGAGCGCCGGGTGTCGGTCATCGGCGTCCCCGGCACCCCGCTGCCGGCCGAGCTCGAGGCGCTCGGGGTCGCCCGGGTGTCCTACGGCCCGCTCACCCAGCGGGTCGCGCTCGCCGCCCTGCAGGCCACCGCGACGGACCTGCTCGCCGGTGGCGGCCTGCCGGACGGGATCCCCACACTGAACTGACGCGCCCGCCGGCTTTCGTCGTACGCCTGAGGGGTTGACGCCGGGGGCGGCAGAGGGTCTACTGGTGTCGTTCGAACATAGATTCGAATGATCGGGAGGCTTCGCGGACTCCCGACGGGCGGTCTCCGGCCCGGGCGTGCGACCTCGACCCTCTCACGCCCGGGCCCGGGGTCCCGACCGGGGCGGGGCGTGGGGAAGCGCCGCGTCCCGGTCGGGCCGCTCGACCGCCGCCTTCCCCCGGCCCGCGCCGATCCCTGGGGAGAGCTCCGTGACCCGTCTGCACACCGACCCCGTCGAGGTCCGCTCCGAGCGCGACGCGCCCGCGCAGTTCCTGTGGCGCGGCCGGCTCTACCTCGTCCGCGAGGTGCTGGCCCGCTGGACCGAGTCCGGCCAGTGGTGGCGGACCGACGCGGTGCGCGCCCTGACCAGCGGCGACAGCGGCGACAGCGGCGACAGCGGCGCGTCCGCTGCCGGCCCGCTGCTGTCGGTCGAGGACGGCGAGTGCGACTGGTGGCGGGTCGAGGCCGGCACCGGCCGGCACGAGGCCCTGACCGCAGGCACCGGCGTCTACGACCTGTGCTTCGACGGGGCCCGTGGCAGCTGGTCGCTCGCCCGGGTTCTCGACTGATGACCACCCCCACCCTGCCCGCCGCGTCCCTGCTGCACCTCGCCCGCCGTGGCCTGGTCGAGGCGACGACCGCGATGGACCCCGCAGAGAGGTACGCCGCGGCGCACCTGTCGGCGCTGCGCTCCGCCGCGGCCGTCCTCGCCGCCCGGGCCCGTCCCGCGCCGCGACCGGAGCGGCGGGCCACCCGACCCCGCTCGGCCTGGTCGCTGCTCGCCGGGGTCGCCCCGGAGCTGGGGGAGTGGGCGGCCTACTTCGCCGACGGCGCGGTCAAGCGGGCCGCGGCCGAGGCCCACGTCCAGGGCGCCGTCACCGACCGTGAGGCCGACGACCTGGTGCGCGACGCCGAGACCTTCCTCGCCGTCGTCGAGACCACCCTCGGCTTCGCCAGTCCCCAGCTCCTCCTCACCCGCTGAGCCGTCCCCACCCGCTCTTCCCCCTGAGCACCCTCCGAGCCGCATGTCCGACCCTTTCGTCCACCTGCACGTCGCGTCCGGCTACTCGCTGCGGCACGGCGCCTCCCACCCGCGCGCGCTCGTCGAGCGGGCCGCCGAGCACGGCATGGACGCCCTCGCCCTCACCGACCGCGATGGCACCTACGGCGCGGTGAAGTTCGCCAAGGCCTGCCGGGCCGCGGGGATCCGCCCGCTCCTCGGGGTCGACCTCGCGGTCCGCCCGCTCGACCTGTGCGGACCGCGCGCCGCCGGGCTGCACGGCCGGCCCCCGCACGAGCCCGGTCAGCAGCAGCGGCGCGTCAGCCCGGCGCGCGGCGGGGCCTTCGTCGACCGCCCCGGTGGCGGCCCCGAGCTGCCCCGGGTCACCCTGCTCGCCCGCGACGGCCGCGGCTGGGCGGCGCTGTGCCGGCTGGTGTCCGGGACCCACCTGGCAGGGGAGCGCGGCACCCCGGTGACCAGCCTCGACCTCGTCGCCGAGCACGCCGGCGGGGCGGCGCAGGCGGGCAGCCTCGCGGCCCTGCTCGGCCCGCAGTCCGAGCTCGGTCGGGCCGTCGCGGTCCACCGCGACGACGTCGCCCGCCACCACCTCGACCGCTGGCGCGACGTGCTCGGCGGTGACGCCGTCGTCGTCGAGGTCGTCTCGCACCGCACCCGTGACAGTGCTGCGCAGGCGGGGCGGCTGCTCGGCTTCGCCGAGGCCCACCGCGCCCGCAGCGTGCTCACCAACGTCGTGCGCTACGCCGACCGCGGTGACGCCCCGACCGCCGACGTCCTCGACGCGAGCCGGCGGCTGGTGCCGCTCGACCTGCGCCACGTCGACCGGCGCAACGCCGAGGCGTGCCTGAAGAGCGGCAAGGAGATGGCGGAGGTCGCCGAGGAGGTCGCCCGGGCTGCGGGCCTCACCGACGGCGGTCGCGGGCTGCTCGCCCGCACCCGCCACGAGGCCGACCGGTGCGCCGTCGACCCGCACCGCGACCTCGGCCTGCGTGACGGTGTGGGAGGCGCCCGCTTCCCGGAGCTCGCAGTCCAGGGCGAGCCGATGGCGGTGCTGCGGGAGCGGGTCGAGGCCGGGTTCGGCCGGCGCGGGATGGAGCGCCGGGCGAGCACCCTGGCCCGCCTCGAGGAGGAGCTCGCCGTCATCGGGGGGTTGGGCTACCCGGCGTACTTCCTCACCGTCGCCGACGTCGTCGACCTCATCAAGGGGATGGGGGTCCGCGCCGCCGCGCGGGGCAGTGGCGCGGGGAGCCTCGTCACCTACCTGCTCGGCATCAGCGATGTCGACCCGGTCCGCTACGGCCTGCTCATGGAGCGCTTCCTGTCGCCGCTGCGCCACGAGCTGCCCGACATCGACGTCGACGTCGAGTCGGCCCGCCGCACCGAGGTCTACGAGCGGGTCCTCGCCCGCTACGGTGGCGACCGCTGCTGCTGCGTGTCGATGATGGACACCTACCGCGCCCGCCACGCGATCCGCGACGTCGGCGCCGCGCTCGGCATGCCGCCCGGTGAGGTCGACGGCCTCGCCAAGGCCTTCCCGCACATCCGCGCCAACATGGTGCGACAGGCGATGCGCGACCTGCCGGAGCTGCGCGCCAGCGGCCTCGGGCAGGGGGAGCAGGGCCGGCGCGTCGACCTGGTGCTGCGCCTCGTCGAGCGACTCGACGGGCTGCCCCGCCACATCGCGCTGCACCCGTGCGGGGTGCTGCTGAGCGACCGCACGCTGCTCGACCGCACCCCCGTCGAGTCGAGCTGGCTGGGCTTCCCGATGAGCCAGTTCGACAAGGACGACGTCGAGGACCTCGGGCTGCTCAAGCTCGACGTGCTCGGCATCCGGATGCAGTCGGCGATGCAGCACGCGGTCGCCGAGGTCGCCCGCGTCGACGGGACCGTTGTCGACATCGACGCCGTGCCCCGCGACGACCCGGCGACCTTCGCGCTCGTGCAGTCGACGAGGACCCTCGGCTGCTTCCAGATCGAGTCGCCGGGGCAGCGCGAGCTGGTCGGCAAGTTCGCTCCCGAGACCTTCGAGGACCTCATCGTCGACATCAGCCTGTTCCGCCCCGGGCCGGTCAAGAGCGACATGGTCCGGCCGTTCCTCATGGCCCGGCAGGGCTGGCAGAAGCCGGTCTACCCGCACCCTGACCTGCGGCCGGCGCTCGAGCAGACCTACGGCGTCGTGGTCTTCCACGAGCAGGTCCTGCAGATCGTGTCGGTGCTGACCGGGTGCAGCCTCGCCGAGGCCGACGAGGTCCGCCGCACCCTCGGCAGCCCCGAGGGTCAGGAGGACGTCCGGGTCTGGTTCGTCCCGACGGCGCTCGGCAACGGCTACCCGCTCGCCGTCGTCAAGGAGGTCTGGGAGGTCCTCCGGGCCTTCGGCTCCTTCGGGTTCTGCAAGGCCCACGCGGCGGCCTTCGCGCTGCCGACCTACCAGTCGGCCTGGCTCAAGGCCCACCACCCGGCGGCCTTCCTCGCCGGGGTCCTCACCCACGACCCCGGGATGTACCCCAAGCGGCTCATCCTCGACGACGCCCGCCAGCTCGGCATCGCCGTGCTCGGCCTCGACGTCAACCTCTCCGGCGCCGACTACCGCGTCGAGCGGGTCGCTGCCCTCGACGAGCCGCCGCCGGCGATCCTCGACCAGGTGTCCGGCGACGCGCAGGCCCCGCCGCGGCAGCGGCCCACCGACCTGCGGCTGCCCGACGGCCGCGGCTACGGCATCCGGATCGGCCTCGCGGAGGTCAAGGGCATCAACGGCGGCGAGGTCGCGCGCGTCGTCGCGGGCCGGCCCTTCGCGAGCCTGTCCGACTTCTGGCACCGCGCCGCGGTGAGCCGCCCGGTCGTCGAGCGGCTCGTCGTCGCGGGCGCCTTCGACTCCCTCTACGGCCTGGGCTCCACCGTCCCGGGCCGGCGCCGCGGCCAGGTCACCCGCCGCGACCTGCTGCTGCAGGTCGCCGAGCTCGACCGCTGGTCCCGCTCCGTCGCCCGCGCCGGCCGCAGGCCCGCGAGCACGAGGCGTCGCACTCCGTCGCCCGTCACGGTCACCTCCCTCGACGACGTCCGCGGCCGGCAGGAGCGGCAGTCGCAGGCCGCGGCCGTCACCGAGCCGGTCGACGTGCAGCTCGCCCTCGACCTCGGCGACGAGCCGGAGACGCGACCCAGCGGGCTGCCGGAGATGAGCCAGGCGGAGCGGACCCGCGCGGAGCTCGACGTGCTCGGCCTCGACGTGAGCAGCCACGTCATGGACGCCTACGCACCGTTCCTCGAGGCCCTCGGCACGACCCGCGCCAAGGACCTGCTCGACCGCCGCAACGGCTCCGACGTCCTCGTCGCCGGGGTGAAGGTCGCGACCCAGACCCCGCCGATCCGCTCTGGTCGCCGGGTCGTCTTCGTCACCCTCGACGACGCGACCGGCCCGCTCGACGCGACCTTCTTCGAGGAGGCGCAGGTCGGCTACGCCACCACGCTGTTCCACTCCTGGCTGCTCGTGATCAGAGGGCAGGTACGCCGGACCGGCCCGCGCGGGATCAGCCTGCTGGCGCTGGGCGCCTGGGAGCTGCCGCTGCTCCACGACGCCTGGCGGGAGGGCGGTCTCGACGCGGTCTGGCCGCTGCTCGAGCAGCCGGGTCAGGTGACCAGCTCCGCGGGGCTGGCCGCCGTGCAGGGGGCGGCTGCGTCCCGCTCGACCCGGCCGGTGATGACCTCCCCGCCGCTGGTCGGCGGCGGGGCGGGTCACTCCGGCGTCGGCGGGATGGTGCACGTCTACGCGACCGGCTTCCGGGCCTCGCCCTATGCCGACGTGAAGCCTGCCGGTGACGGCACCGGCACGTCGCGCGGGTCCGGCGCGCCGCGCAAGGTGTGGCACGCGAGCCCCGGGAGCAGCGGCCGGTGACCGGCGAGCCCGAGGGACAGAGCCCGCTGGCGCCAGGTCCGGACACGTCTGGACACGTCCGGGTCTGGCACGGTGCCCCGCAGGACAGGAGGGGGTTGCCTCTGGTCCGGACGGCTCAGCACGACGCCGACACCTGGAGCACCCCCCGCCCGTCCCCACACCGGGAGACTCCTCGTGAGTACGCACGACCACCAGCCACACCCCCCTGCCCGACCTGCTCCCCGGCGGACCCCCCGTCGGCTCGCCGCGCTCGCCCTGCTCAGCGTCACGACCTCGGTCCTCGCGATCGCCCCGGTCCTCCCGGCCGCCGCGGCACCGGTGGCCTCCCCGAAGGTCGCGGTCCTCGGCAGGGCGATCGAGGGCTACGCGCCCTACCAGGCGCAGACCACCTGCAGCCCGACCGCCAAGCCGGGTGTGACGGCGTTCACCTCGATCGTCCTCACGGCCTACCGGGGCACCGGCAGCTCGGGCATCGTGCGCGCCTGCTCCGTCGGTGGCCGCTCCGAGCACAAGGAGGGCCGGGCCTGGGACTGGCGGCTCAACTACGCCAACGCGACCCAGCGGGCCCAGGCGAGCGACCTCGCGAGGTGGCTGTTCGCCACCGACCGCTACGGCAACCGCTTCGCCAACGCCCGCCGGCTCGGCATCATGTACGTCATCTGGAACGCCAAGATCTGGTCGGCCTACAAGCCGGGTGCGGGCTGGCAGCCCTACAACGGGGCGAGCGCGCACCGCGACCACATGCACGTGTCGTTCTCCTGGGCCGGTGCGCTGAAGCGGACGTCGTACTGGACCGGGAAGGTCTCGCCCGTCGTCGCCGCTCCCGGCGCTCCCACGCCCGCGGCCCCCAAGCCGGTCGTCACCCCGACCGCCACGCCGGTCCCGGTCCCGTCGGCAGCACCGGTCGTGCCGCCGCCCGCCGCGCCCGCACCGGGCGTCCCCGCCCCGACCACGCCCTTCCTCGACAGCGGCAGCACGACGCTGCGGGTCGACGCCGACGAGTGGGAGGGCGACGAGACGTCGGTCTGGCTGCGGGCCGGCCGCCGCTACCGCCTCACCGCGAGCGGCACCTGGTCCTACGGTCGCGACCGCACCGCCGACGCAGAGTGCTCGGAGCGGCCCGCAGACGGCCGCTGGCACCGGACCTCGCAGTGGGAGGGCACGCCCGGACGCAACCACCTCGACCTGTCGGTGCCCTTCGCCGAGGGCGACTGGACCCCGGTCGGCGAGACCAACAGCCGGGGCTGCAGCCGCAGCCGCACCTGGACCCGCGACGTCCTCGTCACGACCGACGGGCCGCTGCGGGCCAAGGTCCTCGACGACGTGTACGACGACAACTCCGGTGCCCTCTCGCTGCTCGTGACGACGCTCGACACCGCGACGTCGCACGACTGAGCGGGTCACCGCCCGCCGACCCTGCCGGGGCGACCGTAGGCTCGCCCCGGCAGGCGGCGGTCCTCGTCGCCCCGGACCGGTCCGAGGGAGCGCAGTGGTCACGTCAGCGGGGCCGGGCGGGTCGGCTCGCACGGCGGTCGTGTGGGAGGTCCTGTCCGCGGTCCTCGCCGAGGCGCAGGCCACCGGGGCCGGCGCCGGGCCCCACCCCGGGCTCGACGTCCTCGACGCTGGGGGCGGCACCGGGGGCTTCGCCGTACCCCTTGCTGTCGCCGGTCACCGGGTCACCGTCGTCGACCCCAGCCCCGACTCGCTCGCGGCGCTGCAGCGACGGGCTGCCGAGCGCGGCGTGGCCGACCGTGTGGTCGCCCTGCAGGGCGACCTGTCCGACCTGCCCGCCGTCGCGGCCGACGGCTCCGCCGACGTGGTGCTGTGCCACAGCGTGCTCGAGGTCGTCGACGACCCGGCCGCGGCGCTCGCCGCCGTCGCGGCGGTGCTGCGCCCCGGCGGCCGGCTGTCGCTGCTCGTCGCCAACCGCGACGCCGCCGTCCTCGCCCGCGCACTGGCCGGCCGACCCGACGAGGCCGCCCACGTCCTCACCGACCCCGCCGGCCGGTGGGGTGCCGCCGACGCCGCGGCCCGCCGCTGGACCCCCGACGCGCTGTCGGCGCTGGTCCGCGAGGCAGGGCTGGTCGTCGAGCAGCTGCACGGCGTGCGGGTCGTCGCCGACCTCGTGCCGTCCGCGGTGCTCGACGCCGAGCCCGGTGCTGCGGCTGCGCTGCTCGCGCTGGAGCGGGCGCTGTCGGACCGCGAGCCGTTCCGGGGGCTGGCGACGCAGCTGCACGTCCTCGCCCGCCTGCCCTAACGGGGTGCGCCGGTGAGCAGGGGAGCGGTGCCGCCGACCGGTCCGCCGACCGGTCCGCGCGGCGACGACACCGACTGCCACGTCCTGCACGTCGACATGGACGCCTTCTACGCGAGCGTCTCGCTGCTGTCGCGGCCCGAGCTCGTCGGGCTACCGGTCATCGTCGGCGGCGGGGGCACGCGGGGCGTCGTGCTGTCGGCGACCTACGAGGCGCGGGCGCTCGGAGTGCACAGCGCGATGCCGATGATGCGGGCCCGCCGGCTCGCGCCGCAGGCCGTCGTCCTGCCGCCGGACCACGACCTCTACGCCCGCACCTCCCACGGCGTCATGGAGGTCTTCCGCTCGGTCACGCCGCTGGTCGAGCCGATCTCGCTCGACGAGGCCTTCCTCGACGTGCGCGGCGCGGTGCGGCGGCTCGGCAGCCCGGCCCGGGTCGGTGAGCACATCCGCGCGACCGTGCTCGACGAGCAGGGCATCACCTGCTCGGTGGGGGTCGCGACGACGAAGTTCGTCGCCAAGCTCGCCTCGGCGCGCTGCAAGCCCGACGGCCTGCTCGTCGTCCCGCAGGACCGGGTCGTGGCCTTCCTGCACCCGCTGCCCGTGCGGGCGCTGTGGGGGGTGGGGGAGAAGACCCACGAGGTGCTGGCCACGCTCGGCCTGCACACCGTCGGCGACCTCGCGGCCACCCCGGCCGAGACGCTGAAGCGGGCGCTGGGCCAGGCGTCCGGCAGTCACCTGCACGCGCTGTCGTGGGGGCGCGACGAGCGGGCCGTCGTGCCGCACGAGCCCGACAAGAGCGTCGGCGCCGAGGAGACCTTCGCCGTCGACGTCGACGACCCGGTCGTGGTCGCCCGCGAGCTGCTGCGGCTGTCGGAGCGCACCGCGGCCCGGCTGCGCGCCGCCGGCCAGGTCGGGCGGACCGTGTCGATCAAGGTGCGCTTCGCGGACTTCACCACGATCACCCGCGCGAAGACGCTGCCGGAGCACACCGACGTGGGGCGGACCGTCTACGAGACGGCGCGCGCGCTCTACGAGGCGCTCGGGCTCGAGCGCGCCCGGCTGCGGCTGGTCGGGGTGCGGGTCGAGGGCGTCCGGGAGGCGGACGGGGTGCCCCACCAGCTGCTGCTCGGTGAGAAGGACTCGGGCTGGCGGGAGGCCGAGCAGGCGGTGGACAGGGCCGCCCGCCGCTTCGGGGCAGGGGCCGTGCGACCAGCGGCCCTCGTGCAGCCCGACTCCCCGACACCGGTCTCCCGCGACCAGCAACGCCCCCGGCGTACTCCTGGAACGGGCTGAACCCGGTCTTCGTTGGGGGGTACAGGGCAGGGTCCGCATGGGTCCGCGCCGCCCGGCCGGAGCCTGTGAGCACCCCGTCTGGGCGACTCGACTTCCCGTCGCGGCCTCACCCTCGTACGATTGTCCTCGCACCCCGGACCCGCCGAGGTGCTCGTCCTCCAGGAGGTGGCGCTGTGCCCCTCTCCGAGCACGAGCAGCGACTGCTCGACCAGATCGAGCGCGCGCTCTACCAGGAGGACCCGAAGTTCGCTTCGGCGGTCCGCTCGACCGACCTGCGCACCCACATGCGTCGTCGGCTGCGGCGCGCCGGCATCGTCTTCGCGATCGGCTTCGCGGTGCTGTTCGCCGGGGTCCCGACGCAGCAGTTCGCGATCGGCGTGGCCGGCTTCGTCATCATGCTGGGCGGGCTGCTCATCGCCATGACGGCGTGGAAGCGGCTGGGCGGTGGGCCCGGTCAGGCCCAGCCCGACCTGCGGCTGCTCGACGAGACCGGTGAGCTCCGCCAGCGCCCGGCCCGCGCGAAGAAGGCCAAGAAGGCCAAGGCCCCCCGCACCACGGGCTCGCCGCTCGAGCGCCTCGAGGAGCGCTGGAAGCGCCGCTGGGACGAGCGCGGCCGCTAGGCCGCTCGACCCCACCCCGCTAGCCGTGCGCCCTCACGCCGCCTCCCTCCCGCTTGTGCGCGGCCGCCGGCGCTACGGCGAGAGGTAGCGCCGACACCGGCGTACAAGCGGCAGGTGTCCACCTCCCGGCCTGCGCGCGGCCCCGCTCCCGCTTGTGCGCGGCTGTCGGCGCTACGGCGAGACGTAGCGCCGACACCGGCGTACATGCCGAGGGTGGCGGGGGTCAGCCGGCGCGCAGGCGCAACCGGCGGGTGACCGCCGCGACGGCGTCGTCGACCGCGTCGAGGACGTCGGCGATCTTCTCCCCGGTGACGTGGGACAGCCAGCGGACCGTGGAGGGCGGCAGCAGTCGCGCGCGCCACCGGGTGCCGCCGGAGGCGCCCGCCAGCAGCGCGCTGCGGACCACCGCCACGTCCGCAGCCGCGGCGGGGTCGTC